>JAOACM010000204.1 GCA_026417845.1 Planctomycetota bacterium
GCCGTTTACCGGACGGCCAGAGCTGCCAGGGAGATATGGGGGTGGGGGGGCGGAGGCGGGCCTGGAGGAACCCATCTGCCGGCGGCGAGCGTATCGAGGAGATCCTTCCGCATAGAGGCGTGGGAGTTCTGGAGGGAGGACCTCAGATAAGAGCCTGCGCAGAAACCTCCGGACAGGAAGGGAGGCATCCTCGATCCATAAGCTCCATGCCTGATGTTCCCATCCGGGTTCTTATCGGGACGTGGAATCCGCGGCGGTTGCGGCGCTCCCGCGAGTCGTGAGCTCCGCTTCCTCCGCTGCCGATGGCAGATGGGGACCGGAGACCGTAAAACAACGTAATATTGTTTGCCGCGTTCAGGTGGCGGCTACTAATTTGGGCCTATCCAAAAACTCCCCCGCCGGGCAGTGGGGATCGCTGAGCATATAAGCTCCGCGCCGGAGGTTTTGGAACAGGCTCTGATTTGTAGTGGTGCGCTCGAAGGGGACAACAATGGCGCTACTACAAATGAATCCGCTCTGCCGCTGCGTCCCAGCATATGGGCATAAACAATTGCGCAAAGCGATTGTGTCCCCGGCCGATCGAGCCGGAAGCCGGGGGCGGTGCGCAGAAGCTGTGTTTTCCATCGGCTGGTATTTTTGTCGTAGCGACAAGGCGGAGACTGGTTCAACCCGAGTCGGTTGCACGATTGGTCCGCAGGTATGGGGTGTCAGAGAGGATGCGACTGGCGGTCGAGGGGGGGGCGCGCGCGGACTTGCCTCCAGCGCCTTCTGAAAGGCGCCGGGGTAAAAATCGCGAAAGACGCCATCCGGCAGATGCGGGCTGAAGAGCCGGAATAAGCCCCCCGCCACCCGCACAAATCTCTCTCCCATCCAGGGACATCGCAACCGGCTCGTTTCGCCCGGATACCGGTCGCTTTAGGGAGGCGCTTCGATGACGACCGCGTCCGCGACAGCCGCCCATGTTCCTCCTCCGGTCGTCCCGCCGGGGCGCGTCCTGTTCGGCACGTTGCCGCCTCCCCCCGCTCCTGACGCTACGCTTTCCCGCCCGGCCGTTCCGCCTGGGAGTCGTGAGTTTGTGCTCCGGACGCTTGCCGCCGTCGCATTCGCCGCCGCGGCTGCCGCAGTGATGCCCTCCGCGACGACCGGTGCCGAACCTTTGCCGGAAACCGTGGGCTGTCTTCCTCTCCTTGCCCCCGATATGGACCGGATAAGAAAGCACGTCGAGTATTTCGCTTCGCTTGGGTCAAGGCTGGCTGGCTCCAGGGGATGCGATCTGGCCCGTCTGTACATAGCTGACCGGCTCCGGGACGGCGGCGTAGATGCCGTTGGCTTCTATGAATTTCAAGGCTGCTCTCCGATCGAGACCGAATGCCGGATGGTAATACGGGGCGGTCCGTTCGGAGAAACCGGCCGGAGCGTGCGCCTGCACGGGCTGTGGCCCAACGGCGTGAGGACGCCGAAAACGCCGCCGGGCGGTATCTGCGGGCACCTGGTCTACGCCGGGACAGGCGAGCTGAGAGAGCTCGATGGTATCCGGTTACGGGGAGCCATCGCGCTGATGGAATTCGAAAGCCGGGACAGGTGGCGCAACGCAGCGATGTTCGGAGCGAAGGCGGCGGTGTTCATCGAACCCGGGGAGGCGGAGAGGACAGAATGCGAAGCGAAGTACATTTACACGCCGCTGGATTTTCCGAGGTATTGGATCGGGCGCGACGAAGGACTGCGATTGCGCGAGATGCTGGCGCGCACGGCGGCGCGGCTGGGAACGGCCGGGGCATCCGGAGAATCGGGGGCTCATGATACGCCCAGGGCTTCCGGGGAGTTCAGGAGGTCCGGGGGGGCCGGAACATCCGGTGTGGTTGGGGAGGCCGGGGGGGCCGGTACGGCCGGAGGAGCCGGGGAGTCCGGAGAGGCCGGAAGGACCGGAAGGGCCGGAGATGCTGGGGTATCTGGGGGGAAGGGCGGCGGGCATGCCGGCGATGTGGGGAAGGATGGGCCGGCCGGGACGGAGGACGCCGGTCTTTCCGCTGAGATATACTGTGACATGACATGGGTCCGCCGGCCGTGGTTCAACGTATGGGGCCTGCTTCGCGGGACCGCGCCCCGCTCACCCGGCGACGCATCCGGCAGCGCCGCGAAACTTCAGCCAGTCGTACTCGGCGCCTACTACGACTCGATCTCTGTCGCGCCGGCGCTGGCGCCCGGGGCGCAGCAATCGCTTGGCGCAGCCGTGCTGCTGGAGGCGGCCCGCCTTATGGCCGCAAACCGCCCCGCGCGCGACGTGCTTTTTGTCTTCACGACGGGGCATTTCATGTCCTTGGCCGGGGCCCGACATCTTTTCGCAGTCTGGACGGGCGCCGAGCCGATACTGAGCGACGAAAAGCTGGATGAGGAGATAGCCCTGTTCGAGGACCGGCTGGCCGTGCTTGCCATGATGCGCCGGCTGGCGCTGGAGGCCGGGAGGCCCGGAAAGGACGAGGTATTTGCGGAGGCCGCCGCGTCGGACCTGCGGCTCAGGTTTCCCGGCAGGCTCCGGGAGACGGTCGAGTTCAATCTCGATGGCCTGAAGGACCGGCTCGGCCGGGAAGAAGGGAGTATCGGCGCACGCCTGCGCGCGGTACGCGAGGGCGATCTGAAGGCCTCCGATGCAGCCGGGCTGAGGGAGCGGCTGACGGTGCTCGACATGGCCCGGGCATACCTGAACGGCGTGAAGCCCGGCTCTCGCGGAACGTTCCCCGAAAGCGCGTGGCCGGCCGTCAGAGAAATACTGGAGAAGGCCTTTGATGAGCAGGCCGCGTGGGAGCGCGCGGCGCTGCAGGAGGATATCGAGGAGAAAGCCCGGAGGCTCAGGAACCAGCCGTTCGAAGCGATCTTCGCAGGCCGTCTGAAGCCGGCGGTTTTCCTAGCGCTGGATCTGAGCGCCGGCGGCGACGGGATCGGCATGTTCGCGCGAGGCGACCTGCTCCCGATATGGGACTCCCCGGTAGAGGCCTCCTACCGCAACTTCGGCAGCCGCGCGATTCCCCTGATGCGGGCAGTAGAGAAGGAGATGGGATATCCGCCCGGGAGGATCTGCATAGACACGCTGCTGGAGAGCGCCAAACGCCCCTGGCGGTCGTACGTGCTGACGGAAATGGCACGGGAGAGCGAACCCGGGCTTTGCGCGAGGGTCCGGAGTCTCGTGTTCGAGACGGCCCGCGACCTCCGGCCGCTGGCCGACAGTCCCCACGACGATCTGGCCGCCGGGCCCGGCGGCAGACCCAGGCTCGAGTGGAGCCGCGTCGCGCCTCAGGCGAAATTCTGCATCAACGCGCTCGCGCGGCTCTGCGCCGACCCGCGCCTTACCGAAGACGCCGCGCTGAACCTGCCGCGGACCGGTTTCGCGCAGGCGCACGGAAAAGCGGTCCGGCGCGGCGGGTCCGCATCGGCCTTCGCCAGGATTCCCGTGGAGGGGGCGCTCGTCGGCCCGTGCCTCTGGAAAAAAGTATGCGCGGGGGTAAGGGGCGCCCAGTGGGAAATGTCCGATGTCCAAGGCAGAATCAGGATACTCTGCTACCGATTTTTCACATGGAACCCATCCGAGGCCTACCGGACCGATCCGGAGACCGGCGAGATAAACATGGCCGCGAACCTGAAAGTCATGACCGGAGGCGACATAAACGGCCACTGGGGGGTCTGGGTCAATGACAGGAAGAAGGAATTTACGGTCGAGCTTTTCGAATGCCGCGGCATCGGCTTCACGGACCTGGTGGACCCCAGGTTCCTTACGAACCTGACGACGATCCGGCTTCTGGACGCGCGGACGGAGTCGCAGCCGCGGCAGTTCGGGGCATCCATCTTCACGTGGGCGGATCCGTGCCGGGTCGTTTTCGTCCCTCCTTACGGCAGATACAAGGTACTTATGGGGCACGGGACGTTCGGCGTGCGGATGTCGCTGCTCGGCGTGTCCAAAGAGACCTTCGACGATCTCCGTTCCCGGGACCTGGATTTCATCGAGGCGCGCCACGCGATCGCTTCGGGCGAAGGCATCCCGGCATCCGCGGGGATAATGGAGTTCCTTCCCTTTGCCGCCGCGCGCGACATGTGGGCGCTCGACGAATCGCGGATCAAGGCGCTCAAGCGCCGCGCGATAGAGAACCGCCGTATCGAGGATCTGCACGATTCGGTCTACAGGCGCCTTATGGAGGCGCAGGAAGCCCTTGGCGCAGCAGGCGCCTCTGCCGGCGCGACGGCCGCCTCCATTCCTAGCAGTCCGCGTTACAGCGAGGCGTGGGAGAAGGCGACGGCGGCGTGGGGGCTCGAATCGAGGGCCTACCCGGAGGTGCGCGAGACGGCCGATGACGCGGTGTTGGGCGTGGTCTTCTACATGATGCTGATGCTGCCGTTCTGCTTCTTCGTAGAGAGGCTCCTGTTCGCGTTTCCGAAGCTGGAGAGGCAGCTGTCGGCTTTCCTGCTGATATTCCTGGCGATGTTCCTCATCCTGCGGCTGGTCCATCCCGCCTTCGACCTGGTTGCATCGCCGATGATAATCCTCCTCGCCTTCGTGATACTCGTGCTGGCCGGGATCGTGATGGCGATCGTTTACGGGAAGTTCAACGCTGAGATGCGCGCCCTTCAGGCAGGGATGACCGCCGCCGCGCCTGCCGACGTGAACCGCGTCTCGGCGACGGCCGTCGCGGTGGCGCTGGGCATCAATCAGATGCGCCGCCGCCCCGTACGGACGGGGCTCACGTGCCTGACGGTCGTCTTCATCACGTTCGCATGCCTGTCGTTCACTTCGGTGGTGAGATCCGTGGAAAGCGCCTGGATAGAACTGCCGCACGAGGCGCCGTACGAGGGGTTCCTGTACCGGGAGATGACGTGGGGCTTCGTTCCGCCGAGGGCGTATGAGATAATCCGCGCCAAGTGCGGTGACGGCGCGATAGTGGCCCCGAGGGCGTGGCTGTCGGCTCCGCCGTGGCGCCCCGGCGAGAAGCGATACGTGGATATATCGTGCGAGGCCGGAGGGCGCCGGCGTGAAATCACGGCGTCATCGGCCATGGGGATGACGGCGGACGAGCCGGCGATAACGGGAGCAGACCGGGCCCTCGTCCGCGGGCGATGGTTCGAACCCGCTGAAAAGGACGCGTTGATACTGCCGGCGGAGGCGGCTGCTGCCCTGCGCATAGCCGCGGAAGAGGTTCCGGGGGCGGAGATGAGGATCGGCGGAAGGTCCTTCCGGGTGGTCGGCATATTCGACCCGGCGAAGATGGACGCGCTGACCGACCTGGACGGAGAACCGCTCTCCCCGGCTGACTTTTCAAAGAGCCAGGGCACGGCCACCATCGGCGACGACTACACCAAGACCCAGGTCGGACTGGAATCGCTGGAGCTCCTGGCCACGGCCAGATACGAGCATTTCTCTTCGGCCGGCTGCGTCATACTGCCGTTCGAGACGCTCATGGATATGGGCGCCTCGATAAGGTCTGTAGCCGCGAAGGCAAAACCCGGCGTTAACCTGATGTCCAATGTCGTGCCGGACCTGCTGCGGCGGATGGAGAAAAACCTGTACGTGGGCGTCGCGGCGGAAGCGGCCGGGGGACCGGAGGCCGGCGCCACGGGAGCGGGAATGGAGACTGGACCGGTGCGGCCGAAGGCGCGACTCTATTCCTGCGCCGGCAGGCTGAGCGTCACAGGGCTGAGAAACCTGCTTGTCCCGCTTCTGATAGCCGCGCTGATCGTTCTGAACACGATGCTCGGCGCCGTCTATGAGCGCGGGCGGGAGATCGCCGTCTTCACGGCGCTCGGGCTGGCGCCGAGCCACGTCGGGGCGCTGTTCCTGGCCGAGTCGGCCGTTTACGCGGTTCTGGGGGGCGTTTCGGGATATCTCATGGGGCAGGGCGTAGCCAAGGCGCTCGCCACGTGGGGGGCGATCCAGGGATTGACGCTGAATTACTCGTCGTTTTCCGCCGTCATGGTGACCGTCATAGTGATGGGCGTCGTCCTCGCCTCGTCGCTGTACCCGTCCTGGCTGGCCGGTCGCGCCTCCGCTCCGTCCGTCGAGAGGAAATGGCGGGTGCCGGCGCCCCGCCCCGAGGACATCAGATTGGGCGCGCTGGCGATCCGGTATGGCTTCTGCCGCGAGGAGGATGTGGAACGGGCGGCGGCGCTTCAGGCATCAGATGCCGGAGCGGCGGAGAAAACAGGAGCTGAGGGACGGGCCGCCGACGGCGGGACGTCCGGGAAAGGAGGTACGGAGGTCCCGACCGGCGGACCCTGCCGCGGCCGCCGGAAGCCCATCGGCCAATGGCTGGTCGAAACGGGCGCGCTTACGCAACATGGGCTGGAAGAATTGCTGGCGATGCAGCGTAAACTGGCGCCGGAGGCGGCCAGGCGCGGGCCGGCCGAGATACGGATCGAGATGCCCTTCAGCTTTTCCAGGGAACACGTGCCCGGCATCGTAATGTTCCTCCACGACTGGACAGCTGCGCACGGCGAGGCGACGCTGGGAAGGTTCTGCGCGGCCGGGGTCCGTCTCGAACCTTTAGACTCGCCGCGCGGCCGCGGAGTGCGCCTGTCGTTCATGTGCCATCTCGTCCCCTATGATCTCGGGGTCAGTCAGGAGGTCAGGATATCCTTCGCGCCAGATGCCGACGGCATATTCGCGGCCGGCGCGTCGTTCCACAGGGTATCCGGCTTTGTGAGTTCATGGGTGCGCGCCAACGGCCCGTTCCTGAACGAACTGCGCAAACGGTTCCTGTTGTGGCGCGCGTATTCACCCCGGCAGAGGACGGTGTACTCGGCGAAAGGGTTCCACCGGTTCCGCGAAGTACTGGAGCCGGCGGGGTGGACGGCTCCGCCGGAGGCCGCCGGAATCGCCGCGGAGCGCGAATCTGCCGTACGCACCGGGGCGGAGGCCGGGGACGGGACGGCGGCCGGTCAGGCTGGTTGACATCGGGCGGGATATGGGGATCGAACGCGACAGGGAACTGCAGGAATACAGGGACCTCATACGTCCCCCCGCGGAGTTCCATGACGGCTTCTCGTGGCGGACCGTCGTCGGCGCCGTTTTCCTCGGCTTCGTAGCGATGCCGGCCGCCATGTATATCGGCCTTGTGTCGGGAGCGGGCGGCAGCGTGCACGGAGCGGCGCGCTGGGTCACGGTAATTCTGTTCATGGAAGTAGCCAAAAGGAGCCTGGTGCATCTGCGCCAGCAGGAGATATTCGTCCTCTACTACATGGCCGGCATGGTGATGGCCTCGCCTTTCGAGGGGCTGCTGTGGCGCCAGTTCGTAGTGACCTCTATCGCCGCGGGCGACTTCAATCTGATCGGCAAATTTCCCTCCTGGTACGCCCCGCTCCCTGAGGAGATAGCCGAAGGCGGCAGATCGTTCTTCACGGCCTGCTGGGTTGCGCCGATAGCCCTTATCGTGCTCGGCCAGATCATAGGGAGGATTGACCATTTCGGCCTCAGTTACTTCCTCTACAGACTGACCAGCGACGCGGAAAAACTTCCTTTCCCGATGGCGCCGATGGCCTTCTTCGCTTTATCCAGCTCTGATGCGGTTTTATCCCTCTCCTCTTTCTTCTTCGCTTCCAAATCCGCATGGTCCGATTTCCGCTGTTGTTCATCGGCATGGACCCTG
>JAOACM010000019.1 GCA_026417845.1 Planctomycetota bacterium
ATGGAGCACGGGGGCGCTGGGTATGTTGTAGCGCTATTGCTGTCCAGCTTGAGCGCACACTACGAATAGCAGCCTCAGCATGAAACCGGCAAACAATTACGGCGAACATCCCGCCGGAATGCAACGGACCGGCCACAGTCCGCCCGGAGAAAACAGTCAGTCTTCGAACGTCCCGCCTTAGAGCCCGTCCGGCTTTGTTGCGTAAATATCGTAAGACCTTGATGTAAATGGGTTGCGGCGTGTTGCTCTGGCGGAGACATTCGCGCGTAACGTATTGTTCTGCATGGACTTGCGACTTTAATTGTGCAACAAAGCCGGTAAAAATCGCACAAAACACAATCCGGCGGGAACGAATTCCCTCTGAAGAGCCGGGGTAAGTCCTCTTGCCGCCCGCGCAAATCTCCCTCCCGTCCGGGGACAGCGCAATCGGCTTATACCCGGGCGGCGGCACTTGGCCGTTCCTCCTTTTTCTGATATTGATATTCTTTCAGCCGCGGGCGGCGCGGAGATTTTCGGGAGGAGAATACATCCGGCGGAGAAGGCTGCCCGGGGGGAACGGTTCGCAGGATCAGAAAAACGTGACGATGGTGAGGAGGCGGGAGGTGCGATGAGGCGGAATTTGCGGAGAGTGCTGCCGCTGGCCTGCGTGTGTATTGCCGCGACGGTCGCGGCGGCCGGTTGCCGGCCGCGCGAGGTACTGCCGCCGCTTGACGAGGCGGGGCTGGAGAAAGCGTTCGCCGAACGGCGCGAGGCGATCCGCACGATGTCGGTAAAGGTCAATCTGGCGATATACGACAGGGCCAGGGATAAGGGCGGCCGCGTATCAGGCACATACCTGGTCGGTCCCGACAACGAGTTCCGGTTCCGGACTCTCGGCGGCATGGGCACAGTGCTCTTCGATATGGCCGTGCGGGGCGGCAAATTGCGGCTGTCGGTTCCGGTAAAACAGCGTTTCGTGGAGGGATCCATAAACGACGTGCCGGAATCCAAAAAGGAAATGTCCTACCTCCTTCTTAAGGAACTCGCCGGGGAACTGCTGTTCTTCCCTAAGCTCCGGGACGAGCGTGCCCAGCTCGTGAGATTTGTCGTGGGCGGGCGGAGCTATGTCGTCAGCTCGCAGGAGAAGAGCGGTCCGCTGTGGAAGGTCCGCCGCGAGGCATGGGTTCGCCGCAGCGACAACACGACGGAGAAAATACTGTTCTACGGTCCGCGGGGGGTATTCGTGGGCAAGGTCCAGTATTTCGACTACGAGCCCATCGAGGGGACAAACGTACCCTGCCCCAGGCGGATACTGATAGAGAACGCCACGGGAAGCTGGCGCATAGAGTTTCAGATCGAGGGCGTAAAGGCGAACGTGGACCTGGCGGCGGAGAAATTTCACGTGCCCGACCCGGATGCCCCTGACACCGTGCGTATGAGGCTCTACGACCTGTTCCAGGCCGGCCAGGGTCTGTGGCCCGAAGGCGACTGAAATGGGGATGTCCGGACCGGTTCGTCGCGCCTCCTGCGCCGTCGCCCGCGCCGTGACTCGACGGCCGCGCACCGTGCTGGCCGCGTGCACCATCCTGACGCTGGCTTCCGTCCTTCCCGCCGCGTCGGTGCTCTTGCGCCTCGACGTAGACCTCCTCAATCAGATTCCCGGCGACCTTCCGAAGGCGGCGGCGCTGAGGGAGGCTGTATCGGTTTTCGGCGGCGCCGACAGGCTGATCCTGGCCGTCGAACTGCCGGAGGGGGCAGGAGCGGAAGCGGCCGGCGAGGCGCGGGAGTTTGTGAAGGCGCTGGCCGGCGAGATATCCCGGATCGAGGCATTCGATCCGGAGACCGGCCGGTCGGAGCGGGCAGTCGAGTCGGTCGAGTACCGGGTGGATGCGAGGCTGCGCGAGTTTCTGATCGGGCTGGCGAAGGAGAGGATATACGTCCTGCTGGAAGGGGACGAGATCGGAGAGCTGGCCAGGGCGCTTGAGCCTCCCGCGATGCGGGCGGCGCTGGAGGCCGGTCTGGCCAGGTACCGTGCGTTACCGGCGATGTCGCCGGAGCGGCGGCTGATATTCGAGGACCCTCTGGGGCTGGCTGCCCTCGGCGAGAAGGCCCTGGCGCGCAGGCTGGCCGGGCGCACGACGGCCGCGATGGGCGGAGGCAGCAGCAGCAGTTCCGACGGCTTCATCGCGTCGCCTGACGGCACGATGTTCCTGCTTATCGTCTACCCCGCCAGGCCCGCTCAGGACGTGAATTTTTCGAAGGCCATCGTCTCCGCCGCGCGGGAGGCCGCGGCGCGGGTGGCCGGACGGTTCAGGGCGGAACGCCCGGCATCGCGCCTGTCGTTCCCGGACTTCGGTGCCGGGGAGGGAAAACGGGATACGGTGGAGGTCCGCGTCGGGCTGGCCGGCGGATACGCCGTGGTGGCCGGGACGGAGGCCGCCCTGAGGTTCGACATCCTCTCCACCGCCGCCAGCTCGCTGATCGGCGTTCTCCTGCTTTTCGGCCTGACCTTCCGGCGCTGGTCGCCCATCGTTTTCGTGGCGGTCCCGCTGACCGCCGCCGTGCTCTGGACGCTCGCTGCGGCCCGGTTCGTTTTCGGCGGCATCGGCGTCATGGGCGGCGCCTTCGCCTGCATACTGATCGGCCTGGGAATAGATTACGCGGTACACGTCTACAACGATTTCGCCGCGCGCCTGCGCGCCGGGGAGGATCCCGCGGAGGCGATGGAACGGGCGATCGTCGAGGTGGCCGAGCCGGTCGTGCCGGCGGCCGTTACGACCGCCGCCGCCTTTCTTGGCGTGGCGTTTTCCCGCTTCCGGGGGCTGGTCGAGCTGGGAGTGCTGGCCGGCTGCGGCATAGTCTCCTGCATGGTCGCGATGCTTGTCTTCCTGCCGGCCATCCTGCTGGTCTTCCGGAGGTTTTCGGGCGCGGGAGATGCGAAGGGCCCCCGGGGCTTGGGCCTCGGCGCAATCGCCAGACTGGCAGGCCGGCGGCCGGGGGCGAGTCTGGCCGCAGGCGGAGTGGTGCTCGCCATCTGCGCGGCGTGGCTCGCCTCGCGGGCTGGACCCGGCACGGTCTTCGGCGCCCGCTTCGATCCCGACCTGACCCGCCTCCGCTCCGATCGCGTCCTGGCCTTCGCCGTGCAGGACCGCATCGTGAAGAAGTTCGGCTTCCATTTCGTGGACGTCAAGGTGCTCGTGTCGGGGAAGAGCGAGGAGGAGACTCTGGAGCGGATAAGGGAGGTCGCGCGCCGAGCCGGACCGCTCCTTGAGCGGGGCGAGCTGACCGGCGTAGACTCCGTCGTCCATTACCTCCCGCCTCTCGAGCGGCAGCGGGCGTGCGTGGAGAGGCTGAAGACTCTGCGCCTGGATGGAGCGGCGGAGCGTTTCGAAAGGATCGCCGGGGAGGTGTTCGGGAGACGCGCAGCGGATTTCGCCCCGTTCGTGGAGAGGATGAAGGCTATGGCCGCCGCGCTGGAATCTCCGAGGTTCGTTACTCTGTCGGAGCTGGCCTCAGGGCCGGCGGCCGGACTGGTCGGGAGATATTTCCGCGTATCGGAGGAGGCTGGCGGCGGGAAGACCTTCCGGGCGGCGGCGTATCTGTACCCGGCTGAGCTCCTTCCGTCCGAGGAATGGCTTGGGGCGCTTGACCGGACCATCGGCGCCGACGGCATCTCCGTCCGGACAACCTCGGCGCGCATGGTAGGCATTGAGATGCGGGACGCCATGCTGGAGGACATCTCGCGCCTCATGATCATCCTGGCGGCTCTCACGGCGGCGGTCCTGCTTGCGGCGATGCGGTCGCTCCTCCGCTCCGTCCTGGCCCTCGTGCCGCTCGTCTGCGCACTGATCGGAGCGCTGGCGGGATCGGCGCTGATGGGCGACGTGTTGAATGTATGTCTGTCGCTGAACGTCGTAAACATGGTCGTTTTCCCCATCCTGGTCGGGACGGGGATTGACGCCGGTATTTATATCGTCACCGCATTCTTCGGGAGGGCCGGACGCAATGTGGAGGCGGTGCTGGTGCATACCGGCAGGGCCGTGGCAATATGTCTGCTGACGACCATGGTCGGCTTCGGATCGTGTGCGCTGGGCAGCTACACCGGTCTGGTCGCCTTCGGCTACGTGTCGCTGTCCGGATTTGCGGCGTGTCTTTTCGGGGCGCTGGTTGTCCTGCCGGCGATCCTCAGCCTGTGCTTCGCGGCGGGCGGATGTCCGGCTGGAACGGGAGTCGGGGCTTCGGAGCAGGCTGCAGGAAGAAGCTGAAAAACGCGATGCGGATGTATCCGAAACTCCCCGCTGGGCAGTAGGCCCAGCTGAGCACATAAGCTGCCAGGCGGAGGTTTCCGGACAGGCTTTAAGATCCCGTCCAAAACCTCTGGGCCGGATCTCGCGGAACGTTGCGGGAAGCCGGGCACTGGCGGGGAGTTTCCGGGCAGGTTCCAAGAGCCTGTCCGGAAATTTCCGGCGCTCAGCTTATACGCTCAGCGATCCACGCTGACCGGCGGGAAGTTTTTGGACAGGCCCTGAGAACCCGTCCGGAATTATCCGGGCGAGGGGAGGCAGCCTCAAGCCCTGAGATCCAGCGCTCTGGATATGAGTGTGGGGACGCAATCATGGAGACATCTGGAGACATCCCCGGCAACTTCGCCCTGACGGGAGACAGCCGTGCGATCGGTGCGGCCGGAGTGAGATCGGCATGGGAAAGAGGTCGCCACTGCCGGCGTATCGCGCCGTTGTTGGATACGGAAGGAGGCCTCACGCGGATCGGCCGCGCGGCCTGGACAGCGCTGCGTGGGATGACGCTGTGCCTCGTGTGCCTCGGGCTGGGCCTTCCTGCGTCTGGAGGCGAGGCGTCGCATGCGCCTGACGCTCCGGCGCCGGAGGCCGGAACGCCGGCAGAGGGAGGGGCGCGGACCGGAGAGTCCCGGTCGCGAGGAGGCGGAGGCGAGGCGGAGAATCCCAAGGGACCGGCGGCGGCAGGTACCGGACCGGAGGCGTCTGGACCGGAAAGCTCCGGACCAGGAGATCCCGGGGCCGGAAGGGCGGGGAGCGACGTTCCGGCGCATAAGAGATCCGGGGCCGGAACCGCTGCGCCGGAGGGAACGACCGGAGGAGGGGCGAAGGAAGCGGGCGAGCTGTCCGCCGCCGGGACGGAAGAGGTCATTGGGGAAATCCGCGCCGCGCAGGGCAGGCTGAAGACGCTCACCGCCCGGATCGAAACCCGCGAATACGATGCGCTCGCCGAGGAAACAATCGTGCGGAAAGGGACGCTGGCGGTGAAATTTCCGGACCGCGTCAGGAGGGATTTCTCCGAGCCTAAAAAGTACTCATGGATACTGAACGGCAGGATCCTGTACGAATATCTCCCGGACCTTAAGGAGGCCTACAGGACGGACTTCGGCAAGGGTAACAAGGCAGCCTCGGTGCTGGCGGCCGCGCTTTCGATGGATCTCAACGGGCTCAAGGAGCACTTCTCCATGAAGGCATTCAGGACCAGCGACGGCGCGATTGAGATTCGAATGGCCCCGGTCCGCCCCGAATGGGCGAAAACCATAGCCATGGCGCGCGTCGAGATACCGGCCGGAGGAGTTTTCATGCGGAGGATGGAGATCGAGATGCGGAGCGGGGACAGGGTGACCGATATATATTCGGATATCGTCCCCGATGGCAAGGTGGAAGATAATGCCTTCGATTTCGTTGCCCCGGCGGGGGTGAAGGTGATCGAGCGGAAGGTCGAGTGACGGAACGTCGGAGAAGGCGCGGGGATCGGGCAGGCGTACCGCATGGACGGACATGAAGGCGGTATAAGGGATCGGTGCGCATCAGTCAGCGGCGGGCCGGATGGTTCCGGCGCCGGCGGGCCGGGCGCCACAGGATCCGGCGGCCCCGGCGGATGCGCTGCCGGCCGATCCGGCGGGCAGAACGTCTGCGCGGGGCGTCCGCTCCGCAGGGCCGTGTTCCTCGACAGGGACGGGGTGATAAACGTCTCGCCCGGCGAGGGGAAGTTTGTTTTGAGGGTCGAGGATTTCCGGCCGGCGGAGGACGCGGCGGAGGCGCTGGCGCGTCTCAGGGCAGCCGGCTTCCTGCTGATAGTCGTGACGAACCAGTCCTGCGTCGGGCGCGGCCTGCTTGATGCCTCCGCGCTCGACCGGATACACGACCATATGCGGGAGCTGCTGGCCGGAAGCGGCGCGGCGCCTGACGCGGTTTACTGCTGCCCGCACAGTCCTGAAGCGGGTTGCGACTGCCGGAAGCCGGAGCCCGGCATGCTTCTCCGCGCCGCGCACGAGTTCGGGATAAACTTGAGCGCCTCCTGGATGGTCGGAGACTCCGCGCGCGATATAGAGACTGGGCGCGCCGCCGGCTGCAGGACGATCCTTCTGATCGCCGGGGCGCCCGGAGGGGCGACCGCGGCGGGGAAGAGCCCCGCGCCGGATGCCGTCGCGCGCTCGCTTGGCGAGGCCGCCGCGGTTATCCTCGGCGAGGCCGGGCAGAGGAGATAGAGAAGGCACCCGGGAGAAGCTGCGGCCGTCTTCCCATGGGGTGGTTCTCCTCGTCTCGCCCGCGCCGCGCCGGTTCTGCCGGGAAAGGTCCGGGCGGGGGCCGGCAAAGCGATCGCAGCCGCGTCCGCCCTCGCCAGCCGTCCGTGGAAGAAGCGGCGGGCGCCTGGGACGCGCCCGGCTGCCTGAAGGACTGAAACCCATGAAGCACTCTCCCGAATCCCTGGCGAAGCTGCTTAAGGGCGAGGTGCGCGGCGAGGTCTTCTGTGACCCGGTCGAGCGGAGCCTGTACGCTACCGACGCGAGCATATACGAGATCGAGCCGATGTGCGTCGTGTGGCCGAAGGATGAGGAGGACGTTTCGCGCGTACTGAGGATCGCCGGGGCCGAAGGCATTCCGGTTGGCGGCCGCGGAGCGGGATCGGGACTGGCCGGCGAGTCGCTGTCCCACGGCATCGTGCTCGACTTTACAGTCCACATGAACGCGGTATTGAATGTAGACGAGGGGGAGCGTACCACCCGGGTCCAGCCCGGCATTGCGCTCGATGTGCTGAATGACCATCTGAAGCCCCTGCGACTGAAATTCGGTCCCGACCCGGCCAGCGGCAACCGCGCCACGATAGGCGGCATGATCGCCAACAATTCCACCGGCGCCCACTCGATCGTATACGGCGCCACCCGCGACAATCTGGGTGCGCTGACCGTTTGCCTGGCCGACGGATCGCGGGCGGTTTTCCGGCCGGTGCGGCTGGACGGCGAGGAATACCGGGCGATGCGCGACGAGCCGGGCCGGGCCGGCGCCATACATCGCGAGCTGCCGCCGTTGCTGGAAGGTCATGCCGGCGCGATCGAAAAGAGCCGCCCGAGGACGACGCGCAACCGGGCCGGATATCTGCTCTACGACGTGCTTAAGGATGGCATCTACGATCCCGCCAGGCTCCTGTGCCCATCCGAAGGTACGCTGGCGCTGTTTGTCGAGGCCACGCTGAAGCTGGTCCCGCTGCCGGCGCACACGGCGCTGGCACTGGCCTATTTTCCGGACCTCCTGGCGGCGGCCGGGGCGGTGCCGGCCATCCTCGAGACAGGACCGACGGCGGTCGAATGCCAGGATTCGGTCCTCCTGAAGCTCGGCCGCGCTGCGTCTCCCGCGTCAGCGCATCTGTTCCCGCCCGAATACGGGGCGATGCTGGTAGTCGAGTTCGCCGGCGGGGAGCGCGGGGAGGTGGAGGCTAAACTGGCGGCCTTCGACGCCGCGGTAGAGGCGGGGCGTATAGGTGCGTCAAGAGTCGTGCGGGTGACTGGCGCGAGGGAGCAGCGGGAAGTGTGGGCGGCGCGGAAGGCATCGGAGCCGCTGCTGTTCAGGCGCCGGGACGAACTGCAGCCGGTGCCCGTCGTCGAGGACGCCGCGGTCCCGCCGGACAGGCTGGCGGAATATCTCAGGCACGTCGTATCCGTGTTCGACAGGTACGGCCTGGCATACTCGGCCTATGCCCACGCCGGCCACGGCGAGCTGCACATACGCCCAATGATGAACCTGAGGCGGCGCGACCACGTCGAGCTCCTGGAAAGACTGTGCGCGGAAATCTATCCGAAAGCGATCGAACTCGGCGGGACGATCTCCGGCGAGCATGGCGGCGGCCTTCTGCGCACACAGTGGCTGAAGCTCCAGTACGGGCCGGAAATCCTCGAATTGTTCCGCGCCGTCAAGCGGCTGTTCGATCCGCGCGGAATCCTGAACCCGGACAGGATCGTCACCGACGACGACCGGCTTATGACGAAGAACCTGCGCTTCGGCGCGGGCTACAGGTTCGATGAGGCATGGCGTCGCGGCGTCCGGACCGCCGGGCGACACCGGGCCGCCGTCGCGCCGGGGGCGTACGCCGGCGCCGCCGGCGGCGGGACTGCGCTGCACTGGGCGCCGGGGGAGTTCGCGCGCGCGGTGGAAAAGTGCAATGGCTGCGCCCATTGCAGGTCGCTGGCCAGCGACGCGAGGATGTGCCCGCGCTTCAGGCGTGCCAGGATCGAGGATGCAGCCTCGCGGGCCAAGGCCAACATAGCCAGACGCCTGATGGCCGGCAGGCTGCCGGAAGGCGCGTGGGACGATCGCCGCCTGTGGGAAGTCCTCGAATGGTGCTTCCATTGCCAGCAGTGTTTCCGCGACTGCCCCAGCGGGGTGGAGATATCGAGGATAGTTTTCGAGCTCAGGGCGCGCCGCGCGCAGGAAAGGGGCCTTTTCTGGCGGGATCGCGTCGCGTGCGACTCGGAATTCTGGACGGCCCTGGGCAGCCTGGCATCGCCGCTGTACAACTTCGCCGTATCATCGAAGGCGATCCGGCGTCTGATGGAGGCGCTGTTCGGTATAGACCGGCGGCGGCCGGTCCCGCGCGTCGCCAAGGTTCGGCCGAGCAGACGATTCGATCCATCCGCCGGGGACCGGCCGGTGGCGGTGTACTTCCCCGACCTGTTCGCCAGATACAACGCGCCTGAGATAGCCCAGGCGGCCGTGGATGCTCTGGAGCGCAACGGGTACGCCGTCGAAATCCCGCCCGTCCGCTGGACCGGCTTCCCGCTGCTGGAGAGCGGCGACCTGCCGCGCCTGCGACGCCTGATAGCCCGCAACGCCGCGATACTGGCGCCATACGCCCGCCGCGGCGTCCCGATAATCTGCACCGAGGCGACGGCGACGCTGTGCATGACAAGGGAACATCTGTGGGTCCTCGATACGCCCGACACCCGCGCGGTGGCGCGCAACACGTTCGACATCTGCGAATTCCTCGATAACCTGCGCCGCCAGGGCCGCCTGAATACCGGTTTCCGCCCCCTGCCCCTGACGGTCGCCTACCAGGCCGCCTGCCATTACCGCGCGATGGAAAGATCCGGCGCATCCGCCCGACTGATGGCGCTCGTTCCGGAGCTTAAGCTGATTGAGCTTAACGAAGGCTGCTGCGGCATGGCCGGCACGTTCGGGCTGTTCAGGGAGGGATATGCTGAATCCATGGAGATAGGCGCAAGGCTCTTCGAAAGACTCCGGAAGGACGATATCGCCGTCGCCGCCACGGAGTCGTCCGCGTGCAGGATGCAGCTGGAACATGGGAGCGGCAAGCCGGTCGTGCATCCCATACAGATACTGGCCCGCGCATGGGGCGGGACGGGCGTATGGGAGCGTTCGCCCTGAAGTGCCGTACGATGCGGTGCCAGACCTGAAGTATCGGGCGCCCATCGCGTCCGGGATGGAACCCGGACTCTTCTGTCGCGTGATGCCCGTGCGGTCATATGCCCCTGAGGTGGCGACCAGTGCCACAGCCGGGTTCCGTCCCCCCTCCCGAACATATGGACTTGCGGGAATGATCGGTTTCCATTGCAATATGCGGCCGTCAGACGGCCCGCGGGATGGGAGCGTCGGCATCCCCCCGGCTCTTCCGGTCGGAGGCCTCGCCGTCCCGCGCCGGGGACGCCGCGTCCCGTGCGCCCGCCGGCCAGGCCGGTTTGGAGAGCCGCCTGCAGCCGCGTGAAAAAGAGGAGGACAGGGAGATGAAGTTCGAGAGTTTCGTCAATCCGCCGGCAAAACTAAGGCCGGCCCCGTTCTGGGCGATCAACGACGAGATAACTCCTGAGGAAACGGCCCGCCAGATGGCCGACATGATTGACAAGGGGCTCTCCGGCGGGTTCTTCCACTCGCGCGCCGGACTGATAACCCCCTACATGGGCGACAGGTGGTTCGAGTGCATGGAGGCGGCGCTGAAGGTCGCGGAGGGAAAGGACGGCTACCTGTGGCTCTACGACGAGGATCTCTGGCCGTCGGGGAACGCCGGCGGCCAGGTGGCGGCGCTTGGCGACCAGTACCGGAAGTATTACCTGGAGCCCGAGTACGTCGCGGCGGGAGAGCTGCCGCGCGATGAACCCGAAGGCGAGCCGAAGGCGGCGTACGCCGTACTGCGCCGGGAAGGGATGCGGGCCGACGAGATACGCGGGATAGACTTCGGCGTCGCGTGGCAGTGGACGGGCGTGGAGCGGCTGCTGTTGCGCAAGTATTACAGTCCGAAGACCGGATGGTGGTCCGGCGAATCTTACTGCAACCTGCTGAATCCCGACGTGACGCGGAAGTTCATAGAGCTGACGCATGAGGTGTATTTCAGGCGGCTGGGGAAGCACTTTGGCAAGCGGGTGCCGGGCATATTTACGGACGAGCCGCAGGTCAATGCCGGCCTGGACTGCCTGTTCTGGTACGACGGCCTGCCGGATGTGTACCGTGAGATGACCGGGCGGAACCTCTGGGCCGACCTGCCGTACCTGTGGCTGAACGGGCCCGAGGCCCGCAAGATAAGGCTGCTGTTCCACAGGACGGCCCTGGCGCAATTCTGCCGCGCCTACAGCAGGCCGATCTACGAATGGTGCGAAAAACACGGGATAGCGCACACAGGACACTACAATGCCGAGGAGACCTTCCTGTCGCAGATAACCAACCACGGCGGCTCGATAATGGCCCACTACCGCTATCAGCAGATGCCGGGTATAGACCACCTTTGCCGCAATACCGACGGCATGCTGCTGACCGTCAAGCAGTGCGCCTCGGCCGCCCGGCAGCTCGGGCGCGGCCCCGTGCTCACGGAAATATTCGGCGTCTCCCACCACACCAATACGTTCGAGGATTTCAAGTGGCTGGGCGATTACGACATGGCGCTGGGCGCGACCTTCTTCTGCCCGCACCTGACGTGGTACTCGATGCGCGGCAAGCGCAAGCGCGACTATCCGCCGAACTGGAACTACCAGCAGACTTACTGGGCGCACCTGAAACCCCTGAACGACTACTTCACGCGTCTGGCGGCCGTCCTGAACGCCGGCCGTCCGGTCGTGGATATACTCGTCCTGCACTCGATCGGCGCCGCGACGGCCGCGCTGCGCCGCGGGCTGGTCATCGGGAAGCGCAACGTCCCGAACCGGATCGCCGGGCCGGACGTCTCGGAGGTCAACCGGCTGGATTCCCAGATGCGCTCCGCCGTCCAGGCCATATGCGACGCAGGCTACGACTGCGACCTGGGCGACGAGGACTATCTGGCGGATTATGGCGGGGTCGAGGGCGGGCGTTTCCGCGTCGGGGAGATGGCCTACTCCGTCGTGGTGGTGCCCGAGGCGCCGACTTGGAGGCCCGGTACGCTGGCCCTGCTGGAGAAGTTCGCCGATGCCGGCGGAACGGTCATTCTGCTCGGCAGACTGCCGGAGGAACTCGATTGCGAGCCGGCGGCCGACAGGTGGGCGGCCTTCGCCTCGCGGAAGAACGTCCTGACGGTCCCTTCTTCCGCGCGCGAGCTTCAGTGCGCGCTCGACGCCTGCGTGAAGTCCCCCTGGCGCCTCCGCGACCGCGACGGCATGCCCGTCCGGGACACTTACGTCCAGTACCGGGCCGATGGCGGCACGGAGTTCCTGTTCGTGGCCAATTCGAGCAGGCAGTCCGGGCGCGAGTATCGTCTGACCCTGTTCGGGGCGGCCGGGAAACCCCTTGCGGTCTGGGATCCGCTGACCGGTGGCAGGACGGCGGTCGAGGCGCGAAGGGCAGGGGGCGACCTGGCATACGAGTTCGACCTGCCGCCGTGCGGTTCGCTGCTGCTGGCGATCGGCGAGGGCGCCATCGGATCGGCGGGGGCCGCCGGGGTTGCCGGCGATGTCCGCGCCGCAGTGGCTGGGAGGGGTGCTGGAGCGGGGAAAGTCTCCGCGAAGGGGAAGGGCGGGGCGGGCGGGGGGCGGCGGGGCCGCTCCAGCGGCAAGTCCGCCCCACCGGATCCGCGCGAAGGGCGGAGAGATCGTCCCGCTGCCGGCCAGATGGAAGTTCGAGCGTACCGAGGAGAACGTCCTGGTCCTCGACAGGATCGCCTTCTCCCTGGACGGAGGGAAGACATTCTCCGACGAGGACATGGACTTCCGCGTCAGGCGGCGGATCGCCGGGCATTTCGGCACGCGCGAGGCGCTCTCCTGGCAGCCTTGGGTTGCCGTCAGGAAGGGGCTGTTCGACGGCAGGGGCGGAGAGGTCACGCTGCGTTACCGCTTCCTGAACTCGCTGACGAAGGTTCCGAAGGCGGCCGTGGTCATCGAGGATCTGCGCAAGGGCAGGCTTTCGGTCAACGGAACGCCGGTTGACGTTTCGAAGTGCGGCTGGTACTGGGACAGGGGTTTCGGCAAGGTGGACATAACAGGCCTGGTTCGGACCGGCCCGAACTACGTGGACTTCTCGCTGAAATACGACTTCCTGTCGGAGATCGAAAACGCCTACATCGTCGGCGACTTCGGCGCCCGCGTGCTGGAAAACGGGTTCGAGGTTGAGATGTGCGCCGAGCCGGATTCGCTGGCGAATGGGTCGTGGGTCGGCCAGGGCTATCCGTTCTACTCGGGAAGCATGATCTACAGGACGGTCGTAGAACATGATCCGAAGCCGCGCGCCCGGACGTTCCTGCGGCTGATCGAGCCGTCGGGCACGTTGTTCGTGATCCGCGTCAACGGGACTCCTGCCGGGAAACTCCTGTGGCGTCCATGGGAGTTCGAACTGACCGGCTTCCTGAAAAAAGGCCCGAACGAGATCGGCATAGAGGTCGTATCCAGCAGGCAGAATACGCACGGGCCGCTCCACGTGCGCGAGGGCGACTCCTACAAATGGTTCGGTCCGAATTCGTTCGAGGACGAGAATCTCGTAAGGAAGGAGTTCTCGCTGTTCGACTACGGTTTGCTGGGCGGGGCCGAGATCGTTACCGCCGGGGAGTGACATGGGCCCTCCGCGGCTGGTGTTCTGGGAGACGACGCGGGCGTGCAACCTGAGATGCGCTCACTGCCGGAGGATCGAGGCCGTCAGGCCGGAGTACATATGCGAAGTTCACCGGACCGGGAGGAGGGCCGGGCCGGGAGAGGATGACAGGGCGAAGGGAGCGGGCGGGACGTCCGGCGAGCTGAGTCGCGAGGAGGCCCTGGCGCTGGTCGGAGCCATCGCGGAGACCGGCAGACCGATACTGGTGCTCAGCGGCGGCGAACCGCTCCTGCGGCCGGACATATTCGACATTGCCGGGCGCGCCGTATCGCTCGGGCTGACCGTCTCGCTGGCGACCAACGGGACGCTGGTGGACGATGCCGTCGCCGACAGGATCGCCGCCAGCGGCATCAGGCGCGTCGCCATAAGCCTGGACGGGCCTGACGCGGCTACCCACGATGCCTTCCGGGGCGAGGCCGGGAGCTTCGAGAGGGCGCAGGCCGGCTTCGAACGCCTGAGGCGCCGCGGCGTAAGCCTCCAGATAAACGCCACCATCACGCGCGCGACACTGGGTCGGGTCGAGGAGATGTACGAACTGGCTGCGCGCCTGGGTGCTGATGCGCTGCATGTGTTTTCCCTGGTGCCGGTCGGATGCGGCGCGGAGATCGCTCCGGGGGCAATGCTGTCGGCGGCCGAATCGGAAAGGCTCCTGCTCTGGGTTGCCCGGAAAGCGGCCGAGGGCCGGCTGCAGATGAAAGCGACCTGCGCGCCGCAGTACTTCCGGATCGCCGGCATCGGCACAACCGGCTCCCGGCGGTCGCATGGCGGCGGGGGCGGAGATCCGGCGTCGGAGGATACGGCGCCAGACGGCGAGGCAGCGGCGGAGCGGACGGCGCCGGGCGGAGAGGCGGCCCGGGATAATACGGCGCCTGGAGGGATGGGATGCGACGCCGCCGGATCCGGCGCGGAAGGAACGCCCCGCGGCATGCGGGAGGCGGCGTGCGGCGGAGATCGGGCCGCGGCCCCGCCGGACCCTGGAGCTTTCGCTGCCGGAAGCCGCCGCGACCAGCTCGCCGCCAGCACAAAGGGCTGCCTGGCCGGCACTGGCGTATGCTTCATCTCCAGCATCGGCGATATCTTTCCCTGCGGGTACTTCCCGGTTTCGTGCGGTAACGTCCGGGAGTACCCGTTCCGCGAGATATGGGAAAGCTCGCCGGTGTTTCGCGAGCTGCGCGACCCGGACAGGCTGAAAGGCAAGTGCGGGCGATGCGGGTTCAGATACGTATGCGGAGGCTGCCGCGCCCGGGCCTACGCCATATACGGCGATTACCTGGCCGAGGAACCGTCCTGCGCATATCTGCCCCCGTGAGAGTCTGTCTGAAAACCTGCCGCTGCGAAGCTTACGGCTCCGCGCTGTCGAATCCGCGGAGGGAAGCTTTTGGACGGGATCCGGGCGGCGCGCCGTTCCCTCCGATTTCCCATAACTCCCTGCCGGCCCCGATCCTGTCCCGGCGGATCGCGCGGCGATCCCCGGCTGACGGATGCCCTCGCTTCCTCCGTCGCGCATTCGGATCCCGTGCAAAATTCCCCGCCAGGAAGCCGGGATCTCTGAGCGACAGGCTCCGTTCCGGCGGGTTTCCGGACGGCCTCTCAGCCCTGAGGCCGTGCCGAGTTCGCGTGGACCTGGACGAAGACCGCCTTTCCTCCCTTCGAGTACAGGCCGATCTTTCCGCTCGCGGGCGTGCCGTCGGAGGCTTCGAGCAGGGCGGCATTATTGACACCGGCGGAGATGCGGTTGCCGATGGCGAGGACGTGCAGGATCAGCAGGCGCGACGGCCGCCGCGATCCGGGAGGCTCCCCACCCCCTTCGCCCTCCCGCGGCTCCTCCTCCTGCAGCGTCGCCAGCGCCTCCAGCGCCGCGCCGACCCTGACAGGATCGGCGGAGGCGAGTTTCTTCTTGGAGCCGGCCTCAACCAGGAACAGCTCCGCCCGATTTTCGGCGGGCGCGACGGAGAACAGGCAGTACTTCCCGCCGCCGTGGCGGAAGACCAGCCCGACCTCGCCTGATCCGCACGCGACCGCGACGCGGAACAGCCCGTCCCGTACCTCGAAGCGTTCCAGCAGGTTGATGCTCTCGGTCCCGGTCCCGTCCAGCCGCAGGCACGCCCCGCGGATGACCGGCCACGGCGGCGCCGGCTTCTCCCCCTCGTACGATCTCCAGAACTCCCCGCCCCGGTTGAAATTCTCCGTGAACCAGAACGACAGCGGCGGGGAGGACGGCGGGGGAGCATTCCAGTTTCCCTTTAGAGGCGAGAGCAGGACATCGTCGAAGGAGGCCTTCGAATCCACGGAATAGAAGCCGATCCGGCCGCGCGCCGGTATGGGAAGCCAGGCATCCAGACAGACGGCGCCGTCCACGAGGCACACGGCGCGCCTGCCCATCGCCTGGACCTGAAGCTCGCGCCACTCGTCGCCGCCGGCGCGCCGCGGCAGCGGACACGCCCTGACGATCTGCCAGCCGAAGGGGTCCTTCATATGCCAGGCGAGCTGGACCTGCGAGGTCGCTGAGTGGAGGCGGAAGAGCAGGAAGCCGTCCTCGCCCGCCGCGAAGATCAGCCCGGCGCGCCCATCCTTGCTGCCCGGATGTATCCGGACGCGCGCGGAGAGGGCGAAGTCGGACCATTCGCGGTCCCCCGCGATGATCGCGTGGAGCAGCCCGTCCTCGCTGTGCTGGTGCAGCATCCCGTCCTCCGCGTACCACGTCCGCATCCCCTCGCCTCCGGTCTCCTGCCGCCACTCCCTGATCGCCGAGGGCTTTTCGAAATCCTCGCGGAAGATCGCCGGGCCCCTCTCAAGCGCCGTTCCGGCGGTATTCCCCTTGCCGGGCGGCGCATCGGGACCGCCGCCGGGGAGCCTTGAATTGGCAGGGGCTTCCGATCCGTCGCGGTCGAGGGTGGCGGTTTCCATCGGAGCCGGGCGCGCCTCTATGCGCCTTCCGTCCCAGACGGGAGTGGCGCGCGTCCATGTGCGCCTGCCCGGCGCGCGGACCTGCACGCAGCGCTCTCCCGCGGCGGCGGTGCATCTGAGCGGTATGCGGCCGACGGGTCTGCCGTCTATGAACGCTTCGGCCCCCTCCGGCTCCCCCGTTATCTCCACCGTGCAGGATTCCCCCACTCCCTCCTTCAGCGGGCATCCGGCCAGCCATTCCCGCGCCGTCGCCGCCGGCACGGCGAAATTGATCCGGGAAGCCCCCAGCGCCATGTTGACGATCCCGACCGCTTTCCCGGAGCGGAGGACGAGCGGCCCCCCGGAGTTGCCTGGAGTGACGGCCGCGTCGAGCTGGATGCGCTCCAGCCTGCCCCTGTCGTCGTGGCGCAGCGAGGTGACGCAGCCGTGGCTTATGCTGATCTCTGGTCCCCGGTGGAGCACGGAAAAAACCTTGCCGAGGGGAAAGCCGACGACCCAGACCGGGGTCGTCTCGACGAGCGCGTCGGAATCCCCGAGATCGAGGAACGGACAATCGCCCGCTTCGATCTTGAGCAGCGCCAGGTCCGCGTCCGGGTTGCCTGCCAGGAGCCTGGCGGGGAAGACCTTCTGCCGCGGCGTCCCGGACATCAGGACCGCTTCGATCCGCTCCGGCCGATACGGCAGGCGGATCTCGCCCATCTGCCGGCCTGGCGCGACAACGTGCCAGTTGGTCAGTATCCGGCCGTCGGATGTCACGAGGAAACCGGACCCGGAGGATTCGATCGCATCGCCTTCGGCCACGTACGATACGCCCCTTGTCTGCACGAAGACCGTCGCTTCGCGGAGGCGGGACAGGGTGGCGGGATCGAGGGCGCCGGGCTGATGTCCGGCCTGGTCGCTATCCCGCATGGCCGCCGGACCGCTTATGCCTCCGCCCGCGGCTGCCGGGGCGGGCTGGAATCTCCTGCCTGTTGCGATCCACGCTGCCGCCAGTCCGGCGGCAAACGCCGCCGCCAGTACAAATACCGCCCTCCAGCGCATATCCGGGTTCCCTCCCAGGCGCGTTCGTAAACGGACCCCATTGGCGCAGCCGGCCGGGACGGCTTTGGATGTTGCCCGAAGCCCCCTGCCGCTCCGGACGTAGTGTCAGTCTGAGGTTGTACGCTCCTGTATTATTGAATTTTCAAGATGCGATTAAGAGCCTGTCCGAGAACCTCCAGCGCTCAGCTTATTATACGCACGGCGATCCACACTGTCCGGCGGGAAGTTTTTGGACAGGCTCTTCTAACGGCCGTGCCCATTGTTGTCCAATAATACGAGGAGACAGCATAGGTTTCAAAAGAAACCGGAGGCCGGGGGAGGGATCGGGGTGCATGGCCGTGACTGCTGAGCTCGGGATGTATGGGGTCTGGAGGCCTGATCCGCCTTCTTCGTCCGCCCGGTTCGAAGGGTGCGGACCGGATATGTACCCGGGGTGCCTGCCCTGCAGGTCGCTCCAAGTCCCTGCATTTACGTTAATGCACCCGAGGGAGCGAGGGAGCGGGAGCATGGTTATAGCTGCAAAGTTGGATACTGGCTTCCAGAAGCGCTTCGAGTGGGGAGCTGGTCTGCCATTGCCTTCCGCCCCGTGCCTCTGCGAATTACCCCCGACGGGAGCAGGTTGCGATGTCCCCGGACGGGGGGGAGATTGGCGCGGGCGGCAAGGGGCTTACCCCAGCCCTCAAGAGTGAACACGCTCCCGCCCGATTTGCGTTTTTCGCGATTTCTACCCCCAAGCGGTTTTCAGAGAGGGCCTCAGGCAGGTCCGCGCGCGCTCCGCGACCGTCCGTCACGTCCTTTCTGAAAGCTACCGCTGCAGGCCGGCAGCGCAACCGGCTCCGCCCTGGCCTGCCCTGCGCATCCGCGGTCATGTACCCGCCGTTTGCCCGTTCGCGAAACGGGACTGGACGGCGGGGCGTGCGGCAAGTTATTTCGGAGAGCGGCCGCGACTCGGCGGCGCGTATTAGTTAGAGGAAGAAACCATGACCGTTGACTGGAACGGAGGCGCACGATTGCACGACGGCGGGCCATTTCGCCCGCTCCGCGCCGGCGCCGGGACCGGCGTGCCGCTGCTTGTGATCGAGGGAGTCCGGAAGGAGTACTTTTCCGGCGGGAGGACGGTCCGAGTGCTGGACGGGGCGAGCTTCCGTCTGGCGGCGGGCGAGGCGGTGGCGGTGACCGGGCCTTCGGGGTCGGGCAAAAGCACGCTGCTGAACATAATCGGGGCTCTGGACAGGCCCGACGCCGGCACCGTAGCGGCTGACGGCCGCGATGTTACGACGCTGGGGGGCGATGCGGCGGCGGAGTACCGGAGGCGGTTCGTCGGCTTCGTATTCCAGGATCACCACCTTCTGCCGCAGTGTACGGTGCTGGAG
>JAOACM010000001.1 GCA_026417845.1 Planctomycetota bacterium
CTGTGAAACTCGTAATGATCGGTCCTGCTGTTGACCACGCGCTGTACGTAGATCACCTCGTCGAACGCCGCGTTCGTCCTCACCTGGTACACCATGAACGGGAACTCCAGCCTGTCGCGCTCGTACTGCTTCCAGAGCCGCTCCAGCTCCGCTGCGCTCTGGTCCACCTTCTTGAACGGCAGCACCCTGAATTTCTCCTCGTTGCTGACGATGCCGTTCGGGCCGAACATCCTGGCCTTTATCGAGTAGATACCGGGCCTGTCTATCAGGTAGTGCCTGCCTGCGTCCACCACTACGGTCTCCGATTCGCCCGGGCCGAGGTATTTGCTGTCCCTAAGATTTTCCGGTTCGGCCGGCAAAAGCGGCATGTCCCGGCGGATTGGTTTCGGTTTCGGCTTCGGTTCGCCTCCGCCCTCGCCTCCCTCGGCGGCGACATCCTCGACCGGCAGGATCTCGAACTGTATGAAATCATGCGGGGAAAGCTTGACGGGGCGGTAAAGCTCGCCGATCCCCCTTACGGGATCGTCCTTCGGCATGACGTTGGATATCGTAACCTCGATCTTCAGGTCGAGGACCGGGTCCGTCTCGCCCCTGATGTAGGTCTCTGCTTTCGGGAGCCTGATCTTGATGTCCAGGCATGTGCCCCTGGCAAGATTGTCCTCGCTGCGCGCGACGCCGGCGGCGCCCGCCGGCAGCGCCGCCAGGATCGGCGCCAGAAGCGCCAGAGATCTGGAGACCGCCATCCGCCGTCCCTCCCTCTCCCGCGCGGAAGCCGGAGTGCGGCCATAATAAGGGATCCGGCTCCCCCTATCTCCTCCGTCCGCCTCCGGCCATCCGCTCCACTCAATCGTGCAAGGTGTGCCGCCGCTGCCTCGCGCAACCGCTCCGCACCGCCGGCGCCGGCCTACTGCTTCACAAGCTTTTCGATATCCGTCACCAGGTAGCCGCGCTCGTAGAATGGCAGGTCCAAGTGCTTCCTCACGGCCTCGATGTCCTTCTGGACGTTCCGCGCGCAGGTCAGAAGCAGTACCTGATTGGACTTATCCGCCCGGTCGCGGGATTCATATACCAGCAGGCGGGGGTTGTTCGTATCAAACACATAAACGTGCTCGGTGCCGCCGAGCTGCGTGCCGACGGCGCAGATGAGGCCGTCGCCACTGGTTCCCCCGGAGGACATGGCGGAAACGGAGTTGGAGGATGCCTGCCACCAGGCTATGCCGGCCAGCAGAAAGGAACACGCGGCCACGACGGCCCACAGACGATGGTTAAGTATTTTTTCGACCATGTTTTCGCCTCCTCCATCACAAGCCGCCATCGCCCGTCATTCCTTGAGGAACGTATCCCTGACGTACCTGGCACTGTACCCGACCGTTCCGCTCTTGAACACGAGTTCCGGGTATTTGTCGAGGATGGCGAAGTCCTGATCGTAGGTCCGACCGCCGACAAGCTTCGTACCGACCAGGTTCCTCGATTCGTACACCAGTATCACCTTTTTATCGGTATCTACAAGGTACATGCGTTCGACGGGAGGGCTGCCGCCCTTGTGCCCCACGAGCATGACGTACTTGCCCGTCCCCAGCCCGTCGGCGCAGACCGCGCTCCCGCCTCCGCGCCAGTATCCCAGCGCCGCCAGGCCCAAGCCGAGCAGCGTCAATATCGGCCAGATGGCCATCTTCAGCCTGCCCATCGCATGCCCTCCGTCCGCCAGCGAAACGCCACGCCGACCGCGAACCGTGCGGTCGCCCGTTCTTTGATACCTCGGAACCGCCCCGTCGGTCCAGAGAAAAACGCCGCGCGCCGATCCCCTGCGCCGGTTCCCCGCGACTTCCGGGCGCAGGCCCCGCTCCGATAATGACAGACCCGACCAGATTTTTATTCGAGGTCTCGCCGGCCGCCCGTCCTCCGTGCCGCCCGGAGCACCCTCGTAATCCCGATCCGGGCTCCGCGCCTGTTATGCGCCCGTCCGGAAACCTCCGGACGGGAAAGGCGGAGGCCTCAAGCTCCAGGTTCCGCGCCCGGGTCTTGGGACAGGCCCTATATCTGCGCCCCGAGGAGTCTGCAGAGCAGCGCCCTCTGGACATGCAGCCTGTTCTCGGCCTGTTCATAGATTATGGATCGCGGTCCGTCCATGACGTGATCGGTTATCTCTTCGCCGCGATGGGCCGGCATGCAATGCATTACGAAAGCCTTCGGCGCGCGCTCGAGGAGGGCCTCGCTGACCTGATACGGGCGGAATATCTCCCTGCGCTTCTCGCGTTCCTGTTCCTGCCCCATAGAAGTCCACACGTCCGTGTACACTATATCTGCTCCGGCCACAGCCTCCGCCGGGTCGGATATCTGCCGCACCGAGTGCCCCGGCGGCAGCGACTTCAGGAACTGCGGCGTCAGCCCGTAGCCGTCGGGCGAGGCGACCGCAAGCGAGGCGCCGAACTTGCTTAGCGCTACGGCCAGCGATCGGNACACATTGTTGGCGTCTCCTATGTATGCGACCTTGATCCCTTCTAGCCTGCCCAGCTTCTCACGTATGGTCATGACGTCGCCCAGCGCCTGGCATGGATGCCGCTCGTCCGACAGGCCGTTTATTACCGGCTTGTCGCAGAATCGCGCGATCTCTACGATAGTTTCGTGCCTGTACGTCCGGAGAACGAGGCAGTCGAGATATCTGGCCGCGACCCGGGCGAGGTCCTTTATAGCCTCCCGCTCGCCCAGACGCCCCGACTCGGGGCCGACAAATACCGTCTGGCCTCCAAGCTGGTACGTGGCGACCTCGAAGCTGAGTCGCGTGCGCATCGAGGCCTTCTCGAAGAACAGTCCGACGACGCGACCGGTAAGGGGTCTGGCGTAGCGGTAGACGCCGGGGTCCTCTTTCTGGCGGAACGCAAGGTCCAGTATCTCCGCGAGCTCATCGCGGCTCCAGTTGTCCATCGAAATGAAATCCCTGCGCTTAGGACTCGTCGCCATCGTCTCAGCCTCCCCCTTTTCGCGCCTCCGATGCGCCTGCTCCAGCGGCGATTTCAGGCGCCTGTCCGAAAACGCCCCCGGCGGCCAGGGCCTCCGCGGCGTTCCGCCCGGTCCATTTTTTGAAGGTCTGGACGGAATCTCAGCGCCACCGGCCGAGGTGGCCCGTCAGCCTTCAGACCGTCTCGTGCCGGGCGTTCCGTCCGGGAATGTCCCATCCCCGGATATCCAGCGGATGGATGCGTTCGGCCCCGTTTCCTCCTTCTTCTGCCCCGTTCGCCGGCTTAGCAGAGGTCCTTTTCAGGCTCCTGTCTGCCGGGTTATTTCCAGCGCCCTGTCGAAGATGGCCAGCCCTTCCTCGATCTGTTCCCGCGTTACTATCAGCGCCGGCAGAAAGCGGACGGTTATATCGTGCGTGGAATTGACCAGCAGCCCCAGCTCCACACACCGCTCCACCACCCCGGCCGATGGCCCGTTAAGGTCCACGGCGGCCATCAGACCGCACTGCCTCACGGCGACGATGCGTCCGGCGTGCTTCTCCTTCAGGCGCCTCAGCCCATCCCCCAGGACCGGCGCCATGGCGCGCGCGTTTTCGATAAGGCGTTCCTTCTCGATGGCCTCGATCGCCGCCAGCCCTGCCGCGCAGACTATCGGATTGCCTCCGAACGTGCTCCCGTGCGTCCCCGGGACGAACGCCTCCGCCACGCGCTCCTTCGCTATTATCGCGCCGGCCGGCAATCCTCCTCCGAGCGGTTTGGCGAGGGCCATGATGTCCGGCTCCGGGCCTCCGAGCGTCCTGTAGGCGAACCAGTCGCCGGTGCGGCCCAGACCCGACTGGCACTCGTCGTATATGACCAGGGCGCCGGCAGAGTCGGCTATCCTCCGCGCCTCGCGCAGATATTCCCCGATCAGCGGGAATATTCCGCCCTCCCCCTGAACGGGCTCCACTATTATCCCGGCCGTTCGGGGACCGACCGCCTTCGCGAGCGCCCCGATGTCTCCGAACGGCACATACCGGAAGCCCGGCACGAGCGGTTCGAACCCGGCATGGAATTTCGCCTGCGAGGTGGCCGACAGGGCGCCATAGGTGCGTCCGTGGAAACAGTTCTCCAGGCTGACGAATTCAGTTCTCCCCTCCTTCATGCCGTAACGTCTGGCCAGCTTGATCGCCGCCTCCATAGCCTCCGCGCCCGAATTGCAGAAGAACACCTTCCCAGGGAAGGACCGCTCAACGAGCGCCTTGGCAAGCAGCCCCTGCGATTCCCAGTAGTAATTGTTGTGAACGTGTATCAGCTGCCCGGCCTGCGCCTTTATCGCGGCCACGATGCGGGGGTGGCAGTGGCCAAGCGCGCCGACACCGAGGCCCGGCAGCAGATCGAGGTACCGCCTGCCCCCGGCGTCCCACAGATAACATCCCTCGCCGCGGACAAAGGCAACGCCATACCTGCGATAGTTTCCGATGACGTACCGGTCGAAAAGTTCACGTATCCCGGCCATGTTCATGTCTGGCGGCTTCCCTCTGCTATGCCCTCCAGGCGGAATCTCCCGGGCGGAGAGGCGGTTCAGGCGCGTATCTCGGTCCCGATGCCCCTGTCCGTGAATATCTCCAGCAGCATCGCGTGCGGCGTCAGGGCGTTGATTATGTGCGCCTTGCGAACGCCTCCCTTGAGCGCCGACAGGCACGCCTGCACCTTGGGTATCATCCCTCCAGTAACGATCTTTTCACGGATCAGCCGCTCTGCCTCGCTCATGTCCATCGTCGAGAGAACGGAAGAAGGATCGCTCATATCTCTCATCACGCCGTCAACGTTCGAGAGGAACACGATCTTCTCGGCCCTGATCTCCGCGGCTACCTTCCACGCCACCGAATCGGCGTTGACGTTGTAAAGCCGTCCATCCGGGCCGCGGGCTATCGGAGCGACCACTGGTATGACGCTGCCCTCGGAGAGCCTGGCGCACAGTTCGGCGTCCACCGCCGTGATCTCCCCGACATAACCGAGGTCTATGTCGGGCCGGTCCTTCAGGCGGAGCTTCTCGCAGCGGAGGAAGTTGCTGCCGCGCCCATTCAGCGGTATCGCCTTGCCGTCGGCCTCCTCTATCGCCCGGCAGACCGCAAAGGATATCTCGTCTATCAGGACGCGGTGGGCTATTTCGATCGTCGCCTCGTCCGTCACCCTCCGCCCCTCGACGAAAACCGGTTTGATGCCGGCCTTCTCCATGGCGGCCGTTATCCTTGGCCCGCCGCCATGCACCAGCACCGGCCACATCCCCGCCTGTTCGAGAAAGACCACGTCGGTAATGACGGACCTGAAGACGGCGGGGTCCTCCATCGCGCTCCCGCCCAGCTTTATGATCACGAACTTTCTGTCGAAGGCCTTCAGGTAGGGAAGCGCCTCTATCAGGACCGCGGCCTTCTCGCCGGCTGCGTTCATCTCCTCTTCTCCCCCCCCTCCATCCGGTTGCCCCGCGCGGCGCCGCCGTCCCGCCCGCCCGGCCCCTCGCGCGTTTCCCGCGACCGCGCGCCGGCGAGCAGCGCTTCAGGTATGGTACTCCGCGTTTATGGTTATGTAGCCGTGCGTCAGGTCGCACGTATACATTCGAAAGGCTCCGGGACCGCTGCCGGCCATGAGCAATATCGAAACCTCCTTGCGCGCCAGCAGGCGCCTCATCTCCTTCCTGTCGAATTCTACCGGTTCGCCGTTCCTGAAGACATCGCGCCCGCATATCTGCACCGTCGCGCGCCGCTCATCGAACCTGGCTCCCGACCGGCCCGCCGCCGCGATTATCCGCCCCCAGTTGGGGTCGCAGCCGGCCATCGCCGTCTTTACCAGAGGAGACTCGGCTATGGCGCGCGCGGCCTTTTCGGCGTCGCGTCTGGAAGCGGCCCCCCCCACGGCTACCGTGATCAGCTTCCCCGCGCCCTCGCCGTCCGCCGCAATCTGTCTGGCCAGCGAATCGCACACATCGAGGAGCGCGTCCCTGAACGATCCGTAGGCGGGCCCCCTTGGCGCAGAGATAAGGGGGATGCCGGCGAGGCCGCTTGCGAGTATCAGCGCCGTGTCGTTCGTGGATGTATCCCCGTCGACGGTCACGGCGTTGAAGGTATCCGCCGCGCCATCCCGGAGCGCCGAGCGGAGGGCGGCAGGCGAAATACGCGCGTCGGTGACGATGAAGGCCAGCATCGTCGCCATGCGCGGCGCTATCATGCCCGATCCTTTGCACGCCCCAACTATCCGCACCGTCGCGCCGCTGCGTCCGGCGCGCCAGGAGGTCGCGGCGGTCTTCGGAACCAGGTCGGTCGTCATTATTGCGCGTTCGAAATCGCCGGTGCACTTCCTCTCGGCAATACAGCCGGCCAGAACCTCTATCCCGGGCAGAATCCTGTCCATTGGCAGGCGCCGGCCTATGACGCCGGTGGATGCGACCAGGACGCGGGCTGGCGGCACGCCCAGTCTCTCCCCGGCGCACCGGCACATCGCAAGCGCGTCAGCCATCCCACCATCGCCCGTGCACGCGTTAGCGCAACCGGCATTGACTACCACCGCGCGCACCCGGCCGCCCCCAGCTTCGATATGTCTCCGACTGACCTTTACCGGCGCCGCACAAACGGCGTTGGTGGTGAAGACTCCGGCCGCGGCGGCATCCTGTTCGCAATACAGTATCGCCAGGTCGGGAGGTCTGGCTGGGGCGGTCTTAAGCCCGCAGTGCATCGCCGCGGTACGGAAACCGGGAACCTCGGAAAGCCGGAAGCAGACTCCCCCGCTTCCGCGCGTGTCGGATGCCACCGGAACCGCCTCCGGTTTTTACTCCCCACAGCCCCCGGCGCGCGAGGCCACGCCCGGGAAAGGGCGGACATCGTGGGAAAACAACGGCGCGCGGGGCGTCCCGCGCGCCACGCCGGAAAGCGAACGATCAGCGCTTCGAGTACTGGAACCTCTTCCGCGCGCCCGGCCGGCCGTACTTCTTCCGTTCGACCTTGCGGGGATCCCTGGTGAGATAGCCTTCCTCCCTGAGCCCCTTCTCAAGGTTCTGGTCGTATTCGACCAGCGCCCTGGCTACGCCTAGCCTTATAGCCTCCGCCTGCCCGGTCGTTCCCCCGCCGCGCACGTTGACGAAAACGTCGAAGGTATTTTCCATCTTGACAAAGGTCAGCGGCGATATGGCAGCCTTGCGGCAGACCTCGGTTGGGAAATATTCCTTGAGAGGACGTCCGTTAATCACGAACTGCCCCTGGCCGGGCCTGATGCGAACTCTCGCGGTCGCCGTCTTGCGCCGTCCCGTTCCCCAGATGTAACCCGCGGTTTTCCTGTCAGCCGGAGCCAATGGACTATCCCTCCTTCCTGCTAGATTGCGAGCGGCTTGGGCTGCTGGGCCGCATGCGGATGTTTATCGGACTCGTAGACCTTGAGCTTGCGCAGCATCTTCTTCGCCAGCAGATTCTTTGGCAGCATGCGCCTCACGGCATTTCGCACTGCGAAGACGGGCTTCTTCGCCACAAGCTCGTGGAAAGGGATCTCCTTCAACCCGCCGGGATAGCCGGACCAGTGCGTATAAACCTTGGCGGTGTTCTGCACCTTCACCTTGGCCGCGTTGACTATTATTACGTAATCGCCGCCATCTATGTGCGGCGTGTACGTGGGTTTATCCTTGCCCATCAGTTTGACGGCCACCTTGGCGGCCATGCGCCCCAGTGATTTGCCTGAGGCATCTACCACCCACCAGTCCCTCTTCACCTCAGCCGGTTTCTGCATGTATGTTCTTTTCATGGCTCAGCCAGCACCCCCGGGAAACGCTTGTCTTTCAGCCCCCGATCTCTCCTGAACCTGAAATGTGCGGTCGGGGAAAGGAAACATATGTATTCCCGGCGGCACCTTTGTCAAGTCCGAACCGCGGCCGATGGCCGGTGGGCCGGTGCTGGTGCATGGCCGTAACTGCGGAGTTCGAAATGCATGGGGTCTGGAGTCCTGATTCGCTTTCTTCGTCCGCCCGGTTCAAAGGGCGCGGACCGGATATGTGTACCCGTAGCGCGTCTCCTGCGGATCGCTCCAGAACCCTGCATTTACGGCAATGCACCAGATGGCCCTGCCGTATTTTCCGGACGATTGACATCGGTCCGGGATCGCGGTTAGAATGAAGCGCGGATCGGATTTCTCCCCGCATGGGCGCGACTGGATTGGACCCCGTGCGGAAGGGCCGGAGAAGCCGTAAGAGTGGCGCCGGGGGTATGGACTCCGGCCCCGGCGGATCCGGCCCCCCGGCGGATTTATCGAGGACGGAGCATGCCGGCTACCGTAACGATCATATTCGGGGGTCAGGAGCAGCAGACGTTCGCTCTGGAAAAACCCTCTACCGTAGTGGGACGCGACCCTACCTGCGATATCCAGATAGACAATCTCGGAATATCGCGGAACCACTGCCAGTTCCTCAGGCGCGGATCCGCCTACGTTGTGCAGGACATGAACTCGTCGAACGGCACCTTCGTCAACGGGAAGCGAATCGCCGAACATTATCTGAACGATCAGGACGAGGTAGTCATAGGCAAATACACACTGAAGTTCCGCAACGACGAGCAGGCGGCGCAGGCGCAGGCCGCGGAGAAGAAGGAAGTCCCCGACACGCTCAACACCTATGTCATGGACGGCGCCAAGATACAGGAGCAACTCGCCAGGATGCGCGGCCAGACCGCCCCGGCGCCTGGACGGCCCGCAGGGCCTATGACGGCCAGGGACTTCGCGAAGGCCATGGACGGCGTCGCTCCGCCTTCGGCCGCAGCCGCCGCAAAGGTCCAGCTGTACCAGACGCTGTTCGCAATATCGTTCATCGTTAACATACTGCTTGTCACGTTGCTGATCATGAAGGTCGCCGGCGTGTTCTGAATTTCGCAGGTGGCCGGAAGGATCTCGAAACATTATCTGCATCCGGTCAATGTGTCATGCCGTATATGAGTATGTTCATGCCGAGGCGCCTGGCGTCGGCCTTTTCGTAGCCGAGGCAGTAGGGGCAGTCGGCATCCTCCAGCCCGCAGCCGATATCGTAAGGACTGTAAATCACGCAGGTCGCGCCGGCGAGTGTTATTCCTTCGAGCGTCGGGGCGTCCATGTCGGGCTTCGACTTCCTGAGCCTGGGCGAGTATTCCGCCCTGGCCACCTTACCGGCCCCGGCGGCGGAGTAGACCGGGTGGTCGGAGGGCAGCGCCTCCAGCTTCGCCCCCGGCAGGACCCTGACAATCTCCCGCCTGAATGCCGCGTCGAAGGCCTTCCTGCCGCAGCAGGCGTCTGCCAGCAGGAAGCCGCCGTTCTTCAGGTGGCGGCGCAGCGCGGCGACCTCCTCTTCGGAAAATTTGAACTCATCGTGCCCCGTAATATAGAGGAGCGGGAGCCTGAAGGCATCGAGCTTTCCCAGGTCCACGGGCACTTTCTTGAACTTGACCTCCAGCGCCGTGTTGGCCGCGGAAAACTTCATCAGGTTGGCCGCGGCGTTCGGATCGGGATCCCAGTCGCCCTCGTGGACGATCTGACCCCAGACGAATTTCTCCTCGCTCGATTCCTCCGCGTCCCTATATACCTTGGCCGACGCGAGCTGCCTGCCCTGCTGGTAACATGCGAGAGCGCAGGCGATCATATTGATACCGATGCACACCGCATCGTCTCCACCCCTGGCGTCCGACCAGACCCTGCGTCCCTGGTCGTGGCGGTGGCCGTCCCATCCGCAGCTCAGGTCGTAAGGCGAGAACAAAACCGCCGTCCGGCAGTACATATCTATGCCATGTATGACCGGTCTGCTCTTGAATGGCTTCTGATCCTCCCCGATCATACCGACCTGCTCTATGTTATAGAAGGCCGCGAACAGCGGATGGTCGGGCGGGAGGATTTCCATCTTCTTCCGGGGGAATATCGCGTTCATCTCACGCATGAACGATTCGAGGTATTCCTTCTTCCCGCAACAGGCCTCGCCGATCAGGCAGCCGCCGTCCTGGAGGAACCAGTAGAGCTTTTTCCTCAGGTTCCCGTCGAATTCGAACCCCTCGTGGCCGGTCAGGTACAACATTGGAGTTTCGGCCGGGCTCCATGAGAACGTATCCAGCGTCACGGGGACGCCGCGGTAATCGAGGTTGAGGGCGCGCTTAGCCTTTTCCATCAGCGAGGGGATGTCGGAGGGATCGGTCGTCCAGTCCCTGTATGTATAGACGTTCCCCCTCTCATCAGTTCCTTTCACTATCTTCCCGTATTCTATCTTCCCTATCAGTGCCGGGGGGGCAGGCGGTCGCTTCTTCTCGCTCCGCCTGAGCGGCGTGACCGGCAGCGGCAGCGGCGCGAAGGATTCTCCGCCGGTCACGCGGTGCGGCTTGGCCTTCGGTGGCGGCCCGCAGCTGCCAGCCTCAGCCTTCACGGCGCCCGCTATCGCGCCGACCGTCATCCCCGCAAGGAGTCCGCAGAACTCCCGCCGCCCATGTTTGGCTTCGTCGCAACCCATTTTACTACAATCCTTTGCGCACTTACACCCGGCATCCAGATCGAGAAACCCCGACCGCATGCACTATGTGCGCCAACTGTCGTTCGGCTTTGTGCCCCTCCTCGCATTCCCATTGAGCGGAGCTTCTTCCCTGTCATTAAGACGCCATCTAATTATCTTTTTAATGCACGGAGCGTATTTTTTTCAGATCGCATGCGGTACGCCCGTCAGAATCTGATTATGATCGTCCTGTGGCGACGCACATCCTCGACGGGCACCGTCAGGATGTTGCCGGCAAGGCGGAACTTTTCTTTCCGCTCAGGCCACTTTTCCTCCTTATCGTCTATCGAGATGGAAACCGCGCTCTTTGGCGGTTTGGGAACCTCGACCAAAATATCCGCCCTGGCCATCTTCGGCGGGTATTCGAGGTTTATCAGGTGGACGAGCCATTCGCCAGTGTCGCGCCGTTCCGCGAAGTGCGCATATATCTTGCTGTGAGTATCCACTTTGAAGCCGAGGCCGCCAGGGACCAGCCACTCCATTACCGAGTCTATGGCCGTGGCGTTTCCGGGCAGCATGAACCAGTCGAAGCCTATCATCCAGTTTTCCGGTGTGCGGGGGAGCTTATCCACTTCCATCTGACGTATCCATGCCGCCCGCCCTTTGCCGACCTTGCGCCTGATTATCGTCTGGTCGGAACCGAGCGGATCGGGACCTATCAGCTCGTGGAAGGCATTCAGGGGCTTCTGCGCTTCCTCATAATCTTTCATGTTTCTGATGCATGCAACTTTTCGTCTCCGGATACGATAGTATCTGTCGTAGACGCCGGACGCCCCCGTCAGAAGCACCGAACCGCCGTTTTTGGCGAAACTTACGATCGAATCCCTGACATCATCCGGCATTACTTCGGCACCGGCCACGATAAGCACCTTGTAGCGCGGATCGAGGGCGTTCAGCTGACCGTTGTGCACGATGTCGAATGGTATCCGGCGCTCTATCAGATACTGCTCTATCGCCAGTGTTTCCTCGTATGGGTCCCAGCGGTTGTAAGCCAGGCTGTGCCGTTCGCGCAGGACCGCCACGCGGGCGCGAGAAACGGCCCGCAGCTGATATTCCTTGTACTTCTTCCAGAAGCCGTACGGCGCCCTGGACATGGCGAGGTCTTCGCAGAAATCGTATTCTTCGCCCTCGGCCCAATGGGCGCAGCCGTAGGCTCGGGCCCATTTCTTCATACGGAAAGGTCCGACGATCGCTCCCTTTGCGTTCAGTCGCGGGGCCCCGTTGCCTTCGTCGCAGACCAGCTCGAGTTTCGGAAACATCAGGCTGTAATCGTTCCCGCGCCAGAAGGCGACCGCGAAACCGTCGCCTTCGCAGGCGTTCATTTCAACGAAGCAATCCGGATTCTTCTTGTGAACGAAATCCGTCAGACGCTGGGCGGCGGAGCCGAGCACGTGGCATTTGAAATCTATCCACGCCCAATGGTGAGGCGCCATCGCCCTCCAGAATTTTCCCGCCGGATTGTGCTGGTTGAACCACGGCACCGTCGCCTGGGAGAAATCGCGTATACCGAATATCTCCTCGCCGAGGTCTCCTCCATAGTTTTTCTGGAGATATTCGCGGAACAGGCGCGTGCACCGTTCGCAGTGGCACGCCTCAGGCTCGGCCTGCATCCCTATGTTGTCGAAGTGTATGCCGTCGGCCCCCGCATCTATCGCGCGCGCCAGCACTTTCTCCATATACGACAGGTACCCGTCGGAGGAGAAGCACGGGCGGCGGCGGAAACACTGGTACGTGACCTGACAGCTCGTGGGCTGGCCCATCTGCGTCCTGGCGATCCAGTCGGTCGCCTCCGGCTCCTCCAGGAGGAGCGTGTCGAACGTCAGCGATCCGAACGAGCAGTAGCAGACGGCCCTCATGCCGAGCTTATGGCACTCGGGGAAGAGCTTCGCGACCTGGTCCTGGCATTCCTTCTCGTGCTTCAGTCCATAGCCCTTCCACCAGTTGAACCAGACCTGGTTGACGCCCTTGTCGGCGAGGTGTTTCAGGAAAGTCTTTGAACGCTTGAAGTCGTAGATCAGCTTCTGGTTGTCTCCGACGAAGCCCCGCATCCGTTCGAAGTAGATCGGCTCCCACATCCCGAAGACCCGGATGCCTTCCTCGAATATCCACTTCGCGCTCTTGGCGTGCGTATCCATCTTTTCATCCCTCCCCGCCTCCGCGGCTCCCATCGTCCGTTCTTCCACCACTTCCCCGGCCGGCATCGCCCGGCGGACCTGCCCGTCTTCGGCGCGACGGCTGGCATCTCATGAAGCCGCGCCGCGGCGTCCGGCGCGACCTCGCGGCACCCGTAGCCGCCTCCCTGCGTCCGGCGCCCCACCACCCCGGCACCGGTGCCCGTCGCCGGTTCGGAGTCACCTGACTCGCCGTATCCCGCTGAGATTATACGGCGCGCTATGCCGCCGTGTTAAGCGCCGGAAACGCTGCGGGCGGGCGGCTTGGCGGCGGGTGCGCGGGATTCAGGGGCGAGGGGCAGGGGCGGGCTATCCCCGCCCATCCGCTCCGGATGGGCGGGACCCAACCCACCCATGCAAAAGCACGCCCCCTAAAACGGCGGGGGATCGGCCCCTCCCACTCCTCACCCCAAAAACCGCCCCTCAACTCTCAAAAACGATCCTTTTTCGCTTAAGATTCCCCCGCGGTTTGCCGATCACAATGAACGGAGGAGTTTTGCAGCGGGGCCCCGGCCGTGTGTCACCGCCCGGGATTCGCGGGAGGGGCGGGGGTTAAGCCGGCTGCGGGGGCGCGGTGCCGGGGGGTGCTCGCGCAGGCCGCGACGCCGAGAGCGATGGGGAGGGGTTCAAATCATGCTGCTGGATGCCGTTCTGGGAGCCTTGTCCAAGGACCTTGGGATAGATCTTGGCACCGCAAATACGCTCGTGACGGCCAGGGGCGAGGGGATCATATTGATGGAGCCTTCCGTGGTCGCCGTCAAGAAGGGCACCAACCAGGTGCTGATGAACGGCGAGGCCGTTGGAGAGAAGGCCAAGCAGATGCTGGGCAAGACGCACGGCAGCATCCAAGCGATCCGCCCCATGAAGGACGGCGTGATAGCCGACTTCGAGATAACTGAGGCGATGCTGTCGTATTTCATCCGCAAGGCGCACGGCAGGTCGCGGTTCATCCGCCCGAGGGTCATAATAGCCGTCCCGTCGGGAATAACGACGGTGGAGAAGCGGGCCGTGATCAACTCTGCGGAAAGGGCGGGGGCGCGGGATGTCAGGTTGATCGAGGAGCCGATGGCGGCGGCGCTCGGCGTCGGCCTGCCGGTCTCCGAACCCCGCGGTTCGATGATCGTGGACATAGGCGGCGGCACCTGCGAGGTGGCCGTCATAAGCCTGCTGGGGATAGTGTGCAGCAAGAGCGTAAGGACGGCGGGAGACGAGTTCGACCAGGCGATAATCGAGCACATGAAGCACAGGTACAACCTGCAGATCGGCGAGGCAACGGCCGAGCGGATCAAGATCGAGATAGGATCGGCCTACCCCATGGAGGAAGAGAAGACGCTGGAGGTCAAGGGCCGCGACACGCTGGCCGGGCTGCCCAGGTCGGTGGTGGTGTCGAGCGAGGAGATACGCGAGGCGTTGAGGCCCGCGGTGGATGAGATAATCGGGGCGATACGCGAGGTGCTTGAGAAGTGCCCGCCGGAGCTGGCCAGCGACCTGATAGATAACGGGATCACCATGGCCGGCGGCGGTTCGCTGCTGCGCGGCATAGACAAGCTGGTCGCCCGCGAGACCGGATTGCCGGTCAAGCGTGCGGACGATCCTCTTACCGCGGTCGCGCGCGGCACCGGCGTGGTCCTCGAACAGATAGACGAACTCTGGCCGGTCCTGGCCAATGGCAGGGATCTTGAATGACATAGGAGCCGGCCTTCGGTGTCGCCGGGGATGCCGGGGGCGCATAACCGCGGTCCGCTCCGTGCGCGCCGTGTCCGTTTGACCGTCCGACCGGAGATCCGCATTACTCCTTCGAAAAGAGCGTTCGCGAACCTTCACGGGCGGGAGAACCGCGGCGATGTCGGGAGTCCCCCTCCAAGACCCGGTCCCCGGGCGCAGGATTCTCCTGCAAGATGTCCGCCTGACGGGACCGAACTTACCCCCTGGCTCGCAAACGCAGGATCATCCGCGATCTCCTTTGCCGGATACTCCCTTGGCACCTCGGCCCCGGATCAGGAGTGGAACGGCCTTTCCTGCGAAAAGCGAAAAACACCGTTGACGCGGGAGATAGCGGCAATAGAATGTCTGTTAACCCTACGTGGGTCGGATGTACCCCTTAAGGGCTCGCAGGCGGAAGAAACCGCGACTGAAAGCCTTGGGGCCATTGACGACGCGGGGAGTAGAAGGTTCCGGGCCGGGGGCGTTCCGGCCGCTGCTTCCTGGGGGGAGAAGCAGGTGGCCCGCCCGAAGGAACGGCCGCAGCCTTCTACTCCTCGTTGTTTGTCGAAAGGGATTGGAACTCTGAAGGGCGGACGAGATGATCGAGCTTCCCGTATATAACGAATCCGGGCAGGAGGTCGGGAAGGTGCAGCTCGACGAAAAGCTGCTCGGGGAGAAGATCCGCCGGCGGCTGATGCATCAGGCGGTGGTGCAGGCCGAGGCCGACCGGCGCCAGGGCACGCACTCGACCAAAACCAAGGGCGAACGGGCCGGGTCCGGGAAGAAGCCTTGGAGGCAGAAGCACACCGGCCGCGCGCGGGCCGGAATGAAAAGGTCGCCCCTGTGGGTCAAGGGCGGCAGGATATTCGGGCCCAAGCCGCGGGACTATACGCAGAGGATGCCCGCCCGTTCCCGCCGGGAGGCGTTGAAAAGCGCCCTGCTTTCCAAGTTCCTCGACAAGGAAGTCAAGGTGATAGATGCCCTGGCGTTCGACCGTCCGAAGACGGCACGGTTGAACAGGACGCTCAAGGCGCTCGGCATGGAAGGGACCACGCTGGTGGCCGTCCGCGAGGCGACCGAGGCGCTGGTCAAGAGCGCGAGGAACATGGCAACCTGTCGGCTCCTGAGGGCGCGCGACATGAACGCCTACGATGTCCTCAGACACAAGAACCTCCTGTTCACCAGGGATGTGATAGAAAACTTCCGGGAGGTAATCCACGCATGATCTCGGATCCTTACGCCGTCATAAGGCGTCCCATAATGACGGAGAAGAGCCATTCGATCCGGAAGGATCGGAACCAGTATACGTTCGAGATACACAGGAGCGCGACGAAGGACGATGTGAAGCGCGCCGTGGAAAAGCTGTTCAACGTGAAGGTTGCGGCGGTGCGCACGATGAACATCAAGCCCAGGACGAAGGTCTTCCGCAGGCTCAGGGGCAAACCGGGCAAGACGCGCGGATGGAAGAAGGCGATCATTACGCTGGCGCCGGGTTCCCCCGGCATAGACGTGTTGTAGCGGGCGGGGCGCGGGGCGATGCCGGCCGGAGATGTCGGGCATGGAGGCAGGATCCGAGCGGACGGAGAAGGGCGGGGGGACGCTTCCGAAGGAGAAGGCCGGAGGACCGGGGAGGGGAGCTGAGACCGGGGCGGAGGGTACGGAGGGAGAGAAGGAAGGCGGGGAACGCGTCGGATCCAGGCTGCGGGGATGGGTGGACTTGGCGGTACGGGCCGGATTCTGGGCCCTGGTAATCTACATGTTCGTCTTCCAGGTCTCCGTCGTCTACGGCATCTCGATGCTCCCGAACTTCGACACGAACGACCGGCTGGTGGTGGACAAGATATCCTGCCGGGTGGGAGTAATTAACAGGTTCGACGTGGTGGTTTTCGAGGCGGTAGTTTGCGAGAAGGGGCAGTACCGGAGGAAGGATTTCATCAAGCGCGTGATAGGGCTGCCCGGGGAAAGGGTGGAGATAAAAGGGGGATGCATACTGATAAACGGCGAGCCTCTGAACGAGGAGTACCGGACGCTGGGCCGGTGCGAAGACGGAGTCTGGGAGGTCCCCGAGGGCCGGTACTTTGTGCTGGGAGACAACCGTTCGGTAAGCAACGACAGCCGGAGATACATAGGATTGGTGGCGGACTCGCAGATCAAGGGAAAGGTGAGGTTGAGGTTCTGGCCCTGGGAGAAACGGAGCTGGTTTTAAAGCCTGTCCGAAAACTTCCGGCGCGTGGCTTATACGCCAGCGATCCCCACTGCCCGGAATGGGAGTTTTTGGGCTCTCAGGCGCGCCGTTCGGAGGCGTTCCGCATGGAGGGGGTCTCCGATGCGGGGCGCGGATCGCGATGGGCTGGACAAAAGCATGAGGGCGCGACCGGATTGCGCGCGAAGGGCTGGCGCGGAGATTGAGATATGGGCATCAGGGAATACAAGCCGACGACTCCAGGTCGCAGGGCGGGAAACGTCCTGGACTTCGCCGAGATAACCAAGACGGAGCCCGAGAAGGGGCTCATCGAGATGCTCCACCGCACCGGCGGACGCAATTGCCATGGGCGGATCACGTGCCGCGGCATGGGCGGAGGCCACAAGCGCTATTACAGGAAAATAGACTTCAAGCGCGACAAGGATGGCGTGAAGGGAAAGGTCGAGGCGATCGAGTATGATCCCTACCGGTCTGCCTTCATAGCGCTGATAAAATACGAGGATGGGGAGAAGCGGTATATCCTCTGCCCGCTCGGCCTGAAGGTGGGCGACACGGTCGAGTCCGGCGAGCATGTGGACCCGGAGACCGGCAACTGCATGCCGCTCCAGAACATCCCCTTGGGTCTCGTGGTCCACAACATCGAGATGGAACCCGGAGGCGGCGGGAAACTGTGCCGGGCTGCCGGGTGCGAGGCCAGACTGCTTGCCAAAGAGGGGCGATACGCCCACATAGCTCTGCCGTCCGGCGAGATGCGGATGGTTAACATACGCTGCCGCGCGACCATAGGACAGGTAGGCAACCTGGATCATCAGAACGTTTCGCTGGGGAAGGCCGGCAGGAGCCGCTGGCTGGGGATCCGGCCGATATGTCGCGGGATAGCCAGAAACCCGGTGGATCATCCGATGGGCGGCGGTTCGGCGAAGGGGAAGGGACATATACCTCAATCGCCGACTGGGGTGCTCGCCAAGGGGGGGAAGACGCGGAGCCCCAGGGCGGGATCGAACAAATTCATCCTCAGGCGGCGGAAGGGGAAGGAGACAACGGCGTAAACGGCTGTTTGCGCGACGCGTTCATATCGGGCGGCAGAGGAGTATGAAGGAGGAGAGAGAGGAAACATGAGCCGTTCTCTGAAGAAGGGACCATACGTTGATGCGAAGCTGATAAAGAAGGTGGAGAAGCTTCGCGCAACAGGGAGCCGCGAACCGGTAAAGACCTGGGCCAGGGCGTGCACGGTGGTCCCCGATTTCGTAGGGTATACCTTCATGGTGCACAATGGGAGGACGTTTACGAAGGTGTTCGTGACGGAGGACATGGTGGGACACAAGCTGGGCGAATTCAGTCCGACGAGGATATTCCGGGGGCATTCGGGCGTGAAGTCCGCACAGCAACCAGCGGAAGGCGGCGGGCAGAAAGGCAAATAGCGGATCAACCCGGCCTGGGGCAGTTGGGGTCTGAGGGAAGATTGACGGAGCAGGTGGAATGGGTCAGGTAAGGCACGGCAAAGCCATAAGCTCAACGAGGCTGGTCCAGGGACACCCGAAGGCGACGAAGCTGTCCTATCCGGGTGGCTGCTACGGCGCAACGCTGCGCCATGTAAGGGAGAGCGCGCAGAAGGTCCGGCTCGTGGCCGACATGATCCGGAACAGGCCGGTTAACGAAGCCAAGACCATACTGGCTGCCTCGAAAAAACGGGCGGCATATTTTGTCGACCGGGTCCTCACCTCCGCGTTGGGAAACGCCGACGACAAAAGCGGCGGGAAGGCCAATCCGGACAACATGTACGTATCCCACGTGCGGGTGGATGAAGGAACGAGGATGAAGCGGTGGAAGGCCGGGCCGATGGGCCGCGTGCGGCCGATATTGAGGAGGACGTGCCACATAACGGTGGAGATAAGCGGCGCCTCCCGCTGAGCCGGCATCGGACATCCGGCGGCGTCGCAAGCGGCGAATTTTGAAGAGACAGCGAGGGAGTATTGCGGGGCGTCGCGATAGATGCCGTGCGCCGGCGAGGTGCCGGCGGAGAGGCGGGGGCGCATTCGCGGGGCGGAGGAAAAAAGTGGGTCAGAAGGTTCATCCTTACGGATTCCGGGTGGGCATAACGCTTCCATGGACATCGCGCTGGTTCGCGCGGAAGAAGGAATACGGGGCGCTGCTGATAGAAGATCAGACGATAAAGAGACTGGTCAGGGCGCGGTTGCGCGGCGGGCTTTCGAAGGTGGAGATAGAGAGGGCGGGCAGTGAAGTCCGGGTCATACTGCACACCAGCCGTCCCGGCGTGGTCATAGGCCGTCGCGGGGCGGAGGTGGACCGTCTGAAGCAGGACATCGAGGCGCTCCTCGGCGGAGGCCGGCAGGTCGCGGTGAACATCCGCGAGATAACGAAGCCCGAGCTGGATGCGCAGCTCGTCGCCGAGAACGTGGCAGAGCAGATATTGAAGCGGACCAGCTACCGGAGGGCGATGAAGAAGGCAGTCGAGACGGCGATGGGCGCCGGGGCCATCGGCATCAAGGTGATATGTTCGGGGCGCCTGGCCGGGGCCGAGATAGCGCGCAGCGAGCAGTGCATGGAGGGTTCTCTGCCGCTCCATACCCTGACGGCCGATGTGGATTATGGGTTTGCGGAAGCCAAGACGGGCTACGGAGTGATAGGCGTCAAGGTCTGGATCTACAAGGGGACGATACCCGAGGATCGGAAACATGCCGTTGCAGCCCAAGAGAGTTAAGTACAGGAAGAACCAGCGGGGGATGATCCGCGGCGTGGCCACGCGGGGCAATTACGTCGCCTTCGGCGATTACGGCCTGATGGCGATGGAACCCGCCGTGGTTCCCGCGCGGGCGATCGAGGCGGCGCGCGTGGTGTGCAGCCGGTTTCTCGGTTCCGAGGGGAGATACTGGGTCAGAGTCTTTCCCCATAAGGGATTCACGGCCACCGCCGCGGAGACGCGCATGGGGAAAGGCAAGGGAGACGTGGAGTACTGGGCGGCGATCGTCAAGCCCGGCACCATCCTGTTCGAGATAGGCGGGGTGTCCGAGGACATGGCGCGGGAGGCATTCAGGCGCCAGGCCGGCAAGCTGCCCGTGAAGGTCCGGATGGTGAAGCGGAGGGCGACGGTATGAAGGCGAAGGATCTCCGCGAGAAGTCCTCGGAGGAACTGCGCGCGCAGCTGCTCCAGGTGAAAAGAAGCCTGTTCGATTTTTACCTGAAGGGGGCCTCCGGGGAAAAAGTGGACCCCGGGCAGAAAAGGACTGCGCGCAGGGACATAGCGCGCATCCTGACGGTGCTCAGGGAAAGGGATGTGCGCCGGGATCTGGAGAAACGCGAGTCCGAGCTGGAGGCTGCGCAGGCCGCCGGCGGCAGGGCCGCAGGGAAAGGGAAAGAGATCGCGGCCCGCCAGATCCGTGAGATCCGCCGTCTAAAGGCGGCGATTGTCAGGGAAGATCCCGGTCTTGTCCGGGATGCATGACGGACGGAGTGCTTTTGCGGGCAGGGTTGGGTTAACCGGGAGACGCAGGCGAAAGGGACGGGCATGTCCATAACGGGAACGGGATCCTCGTCAGGAAAGTCCGTGGAACGATCGAAAGGCCGCGGCAGGAGGCGCGTCGAGATCGGCGTAGTGGCTTCGGACAAGTGCGACAAGACGATCGTGGTGGTGGTGAACCGTCTCGTTAAGCATCCGCGCTATAAGAAGTATATACTGCGGAGGACCAGGTACTACGCGCACGACGAGAAGAAAGAGGCGCGCCGGGGCGACCGGGTGGAGATAATGGAGACCAGGCCGCTGTCGAAGCTCAAGCGCTGGCGGCTGGTGAGGGTCGTGGAGCGCGCGCGGCAGATCGGGGAGGCGATACCCGGATCGGAGCCGCCCTTGGCAGTTACTGCCGCCAGCTCCTCCGGGACAGACGCTTCACCCGCCGCGCCGGACGCCGGGGACGGTGGGGCCGCGGGGCGCGCTCCGGATAAGGGGGAAACGCCGGGAGATGCCGGAGCAGTGGGGGGAGAGCGACGGTGAGGCGGCGGGGAACAATCCTGCGCCGGACAGGGGGAGACGGGATCGGATGAGAGTTGACGCGCCGCGGCAGACAGGCTGCCTGACGGTCCGCGGGGCGCGATTGAAGCGGTTCGGAGCGCAAGATGATCCAGCAGGAGACAGTTGTTGACGTGGCGGACAATACGGGAGCCCGCACCGCCCTGTGCATACGCGTCCTCGGCGGAGCGCGGAAGCGATATGCGACCGTAGGCGACGTGATAGTGGTGGCGGTGAAGAAGGCGCAGCCCGGCTCCGATTTCGCGGTTTCGTCCAAGCGGGAGAAGAAAAAGCTGATACAGCGCGGGGTGGTCGTCAGGACGCGCCACCCCGTGAAGAGGCCGGACGGCTCCTCAGTCCGGTTCGACGGGAACGCCGTGGTACTGATAAACAACGCCGGCGAGCCGATAGGCACGCGCGTCTTCGGGCCGGTGGCGCGCGAACTCCGCCAGAAGGGATTCGTCAAGATACTTCAGATGGCCGCGGAAGTGGTGTGACCGCCCGGCAGACGGACGGAGCCTCGCATGGGAATAACGATAAGGAAGAACGACAGGATAGTGCTGCGACGCGGGGAGGCCGCGCATTACCTCCGGGGGCCGGACGGCAAGCCCGCCCAAGGTACGGTGATCGAGGTGGATCGCGCGAGGGGGACGGCTCTGGTGGAATTCCCCAGACCGAAAACGCCGCGGGGGGAGAAGGAGAAGCCCATACGGGGGGTGGAGGTGTACAAGACGGTCCGCTATAACCCCCGCCTCGGAGAAATGGGCGGACTCAAGATAGAAAAGAGGCCGATCCCGCTGTGCAACCTGGCGCTCGTCTGTCCCGATTGCGGCGGCATGAAATTCCGGCGCGAGGTGGAGCGGCTGGAGGGCGACAGGAAGAAGGTCTGGCGGGTGTGCAAAAAGTGCAGCCGCAGGATCTGACTCGCGGCGAATGGCGAAGGATTTTTCGGCGATGAGCGAGGATAAGAAAAACGCAGGACCGGGCGCTCCGAAGGGCGGCCCAGTTTCCGAGGCCGGCGGCGGATCCGGCGCCGGCGCTCGAACCGGGCCTGCAGGGGATGCGCTCGAACGGCGCGAAAGGCCCGCCGGGGCCGGCGGGAAGGCGGCCGGAACCGGCGAGCCCACCGGGAAGACCGGCAAGGGCGGTAGGAAGGAAGGCGCCGCCCCGGCGGAAGGCAAAAAACCCGGGAGACCGGAAAAGCCGGGGGATGGGAAGTCCGGGGATCAGAAGGCGACGGGGGCTGGCGTCGAGACCGCGGGAGTGAAACCGCAGGAGGAGGCGAAGGCCGGGGACAAGAAGGCGGCTCAGGAGGCCGGAGCCGGGAAACCGGGCGAGGGCGAAAAGCCGAAGGGCGAGAAAGCCGCCAAGGCAAAGAAAGACGGAGGGGCAGCGGCCGAGGGCGCGGCGGATCAGAAATCCCGAAAGGGCGAGCTGGTACTGGAGGAGGGCAGGCCGCGTGCCCCGAAGGAGACACCGCGCCTCCTGGTGAAGTACCGGAAAGAAGTCCTGCCGAAGTTGAAGGAGAAATACGGCCACAAGAACGATCTGGCCTGCGCCAGGCTCAGGAAGATATGTGTGAACATTGGTATCGGCAAGATGCTCGGATCGGTCGCCAACGAGGCGGACAAGACGAAGATAATAGAGGAATCGCTGCGCGATCTGGCGCTCATAACCGGGCAGAAAGCCGTGGTTACCCTCGCCAGGAAGTCCGTGTCGAACTTCAAGGTCCGGAAAGGGTTCAGAGTTGGCGTACGCGCGACCCTTCGCGGAGCAAGGATGTATGAATTTTTCGACAGGCTGGTGAGCGTGGCGATACCGAGGATACGCGACTTCAGGGGGATATCGCCGCGGTCCTTCGACGGCCGCGGGAACTTTTCGCTGGGGCTTCAGGAGAAGACGATATTTCCCGAGGTGGACGTGGACAAGGTGAATTACCACCAAGGGCTGCAGGTCACCATAGTAACGACGGCGAAGACGGATGAGGAGGCGAGGGACCTGCTCAGGGGGCTTGGCATGCCATTCCGGGAGAACTGACCGGGGCGGCAAGGCTGGCGGCGGGAATCGCCGCCCACCGGAAGGATGGACGGGGGATGCGATGGCGAAGACGTGCCTGAGGGTCAAACAGCTTCGACCTCCCAAGTACAAGGTCCGGCGCTACAACCGCTGTTCGCTCTGCGGGCGGCCCAGGGGATACTATCGGAAGTTCAGGATATGCCGCTGCTGCTTCCGGATGCTGGCGCACCGCGGGGAGATACCAGGCGTCAGGAAGGCGAGCTGGTAGGGTGGGGTGGAGCGTGACGGAACGGAAGTGCTGGCGGCAAAGAGAGCTGAGGCGAAGGGACGGGCAGCGCGGGCGGAACCGTTCGGAGCCGCGGGCGGAGACCGGGGGAGGCGGATAGCGGAGAGGAGCCGGATGAACTCGACGGACCCAATAGCCGACATGTTGACCGTGATCAGGAACGGGGTGCGGGTGAGGCGCGGGGAAGTGACCGTCCCCGCATCCAGGATCAAGACGGCCGTGGTGGAAGTGTTGAAGCGCGAGGGCTTCATAGCGGGTTTCGAGATCGAGAAACACAGGCCGCAGGACAGACTGAGGATCCGCCTGAAGTATGGAAACTCCGGGGAAAGCGCGATAACCGCGATCCGTCGAATCAGCAAGCCGGGCAGGAGGGTGTACTGGGGGAAGGACGACATCCAGCCGGTGTTGAGGGGGATTGGCATCTCGATCATATCCACCCCGAAAGGAGTGCTGTCAGATCGCGAGGCGAGGAAGGCCAGCGTCGGCGGCGAGGTGATCTGCCAGGTATGGTAGCGCGGGCAATGCGCCGCCGCGGCTCAAGGCGGCGCGCGGCGACGATGGAGGCGGGAAGATGTCCCGGATAGGCAAAAAACCGATCCCGATTCCCAAGGGCGTGAGCGTAGCGGTGGAGGGGAGCAGGGTCGTGGTGAAGGGGCCGAAGGGGTCCCTGCAGCTCGAGCTTACCGGAAGCATATCGGCTGACGTGGACCAGGGCGCCGGCTCGGTCGTGGTGAGGCGCGGTTCCGACGAGCGCGAGGACCGGGCGAAGCACGGCCTGTACAGAGCGCTGATAAACAACATGGTCGTAGGGGTCACGCAGGGATTTGAGAAGCGCGTTGAGCTTGTCGGAAAAGACTACAACGCCAAATTGCAGGGCCGGAAACTGCTGCTTAACATCGGATACAACTCCGAACATCCGGAGGTATTCGAGGTGCCGCAGGGCATAACGGTAACGCTCTCTCCAACTCAGTCGAAGGAGATCACGGAGATCGTCGTGCAGGGGATAGACAAGCAACTGGTGGGGCAGGTGGCTGCGTCTATCCGTCAGATGAGGCGGGCGGACCCCTACCAGGGAAAGGGTTTCAGGTACAAGGGCGAGAAGGTCAGGAAGCTGCCGGGCAAGCAGATGGCCACCGGCGCCGCTGCATCGTAGCGGCGCGCATGCCCGGCCGGGGTGCGGACGATGAATCCAAACAAGGCAAAGGCGCTCTCGCGGAAAGCCAGGCACGAGCGGGTCAGGAAGAAGGTCTTCGGGACGCCGGAGAGGCCGCGGCTTAACGTTTTCCGGAGTCTCAAGCATTTTTACTGTCAGCTAGTTGACGATACGAACGGCAGGACTCTGCTTACCCTCTCGACGCTGAGTCCCGAGGCAAGGGGAGCTCTGAAGAATACGGGCAACAGGGAGGCTGCCGGGACGCTGGGGAAGCTGCTGGCGGAAAAGGCGAAGGGCATCGGTGTGACAGCCGTTGTGTTCGATCGTGGCGGGTACAAGTACCACGGCAGGGTGAAGGAGTTCGCCGAGGCGGCGCGGAAGGGCGGTCTGGCGTTCTGAACGCGACCCGTCCGGTCCAGAGCGGAAAGGAGGAGATCCGGCCTTGCGGGAAGCGGCTGAGGAAACCACGGATCGCCAGCTCGAGGAGCGGGTGATAGATATCTGGCGGTGCGCCTGCGTCGTGAAGGGCGGACGCCGGTTTTCCTTCGCGGCGATGGCCGTCGTGGGCGACGGCAACGGGCGCGCCGGGGTCGGATACGGGAAGGCGCGAGAGGTGCCGGCCGCGATCGAAAAGGCCGTAAAGGATGCGAAGAAGCACATGGAGCGCTTCCCGATAGTTAACGGGACGATCCCGCATGAGGTCCGGGGACACTTCGGCTCCGCCGATGTGCTTCTCATACCGGCGATGCCGGGGACCGGCGTGATAGCCGGAGAGGTCGTGCGGGCGGTGGCGGAGGCGCTGGGGATCAAGAACCTGCTCAGCAAATCCTTCGGCAGGAACAACGCCAAAAACCTGGTCCGCGCCACGTTCGAGGCCTTCAGGAAGTTGAGGGTATACGAGCAGGTCCGCGAGTTGCGCGGAGTGGATTTCGAATATCGGCAGATCAAGGCGGATCGCGGAGGCGTACCGCCAGCCAGGGGACCAGAGGCGACGCCCGTCGCGGGCCGGGCCGGCGAGCCGGAAGCGGCCGCCCCGGGCGAATCGTCTTGGGGAGAGGAGCGGCGCGGCCCCGGCGGGAAAGGCCCACGCGGTGGGAGGTGGCGGAAAGGATCGAGGGACGCGAAGGGGCGGGCGGAAGGGAGCGAACGACCGGGCGATCCCGGGGCGCGGCCGTCCAAAGAAGGCGCGGGAGGCGGACCGGAGCCGGCCGGAGGAGAGACGGCGGCTGGAGATTCGCAGGCTGGAACGTCCCGATCCGACGGAACGGCGTCGAACGGCGGACGGGAAACCGGAGATTCCGGACCGGAGAACAAAGCGTAGGGGCTTCCGGAGGAGATCGGGTCTCCGGGGCCGGAGAGGCTTCGGCATCCTCGACTTTACGAGGACGACGATGCGGAGGCCGGGGATGGTTCGCGCGGCGACGGATCAACCCCCGCATCCGTGAACAGCCGGGCTGTTCCCGGAAGATGCAGTAACCGTCCGGCAGATTGACGGATCGGCGGGAGGCGTCTTTCTGCTTCGGTATCGCCCCCCCTGTTCCGGGGAGGAGGGTGTTGGAGGCGGGGATCGCCTGTCGCGAGCTGCCGAACGGCCGTGGCGCGGTCAACTTTGAGGGAGATGCCGAAAGATGCAGCTCCATGAAGCGCTTCAAAAAGCCGGTATATATCGCAAGAAAAAAGTGAGGGTCGGACGGGGACCAGGGTCCGGCATAGGGAAGACGTGCGGTCGCGGCGGCAAGGGCGCTACGGCCCGCTCCGGGTATCGCATGCCCGCCACCTATGCCGGCGGACAGATGCCCCTGTTCCGCAGGTTGCCGAAGCGCGGATTTACCAACGCGACGTTCAAGACGACATATCAGGTCGTCAACGTGGGGGACCTAGCGCGTTTTGGCGCGGGCGAGACCGTGACGGTGGAGAAGCTGGCGGAATGCGGGCTTGCGACCAGATCCCGGCTGCCGGTGAAGGTCCTCGGAAACGGGGAACTGTCTCATGCGCTGACAGTGAGGGCGCACGCATTTTCCGAGTCCGCGAGGGCTAAGATAGAAAAGACCGGGGGCAGGGTCGAAACTCCGGACGGCAAACCTTTCCCGGTCCGCAAGAAGCCGCCGCCCCCCAGGACCGCATCGGGGGCCGGGAAGGGCGGGGCTGCCGGGGATGGGAAGGGCCGCGGGGAGGAAAGCGGAGAGAAAGGGAAATCCGCCGGCCCCGACCGGACTGGCGGGAAGAAGGCCTGAGGCGGACCGGCAGCCGGCGGATCCGGCGCGCGGCTTGCCGGCGTTGCCGCCATCTCGTCGCGCGGCGCGGCGCGGCCGGTCCGCCACCGCGAATCGCAGGTGCGGTATCAAGACCTTGACAGGTGCGGGGCGCGCTCGAAGGCGTCGGAGGGCCGGGTCGCCGGCGTGGTGCCTTGCGATATTCCCCCGGCAGGGCCGGGTGCGTGGTGCCTGCCGTCGCTCCGGCTGGCGGTCGTAAGGCGGATGGGTGCGCCCGCGTGGGCTTTGGGGGCCTGGCATGTTTTCCGCCTTCTCGAATATCCTGAAGATTCCCGACTTGCGCAGAAAGGCGCTCTGGACGGTCGGCCTGCTTGCGCTTGCCCGCGTTGGCGTTTTCATCCCGATGCCGGGCATAGACGTCAGCGTGGTACAGGCTCAAATCGAGCAGACGCACGGTACGGCCTACGGCAGACTGCTCGGCATACTCGATATGTTCGCAGGCGGCGGTTTGCGGAACGCCTCCATATTCGCCCTCGGCATAATGCCCTACATCTCCGCGTCAATCATCTTCCAGTTGCTTACTGCCATCGTCCCGGCGCTCAACAAGATAGCCAAGGAAGGCGAATCCGGCCGCAGGAAGATCATCCAGTGGACGCGGTATTCGACGGTGCTCCTGTGCGTCGTTCAGGCCGTCATAATATGTTCCGGTCTGCAGGATCTGCGGCCCGGGGGACGGCCTATAGTCGTCGGTGGCGGCGGTCCGCTCTTTCTGGCCGGCGCGGCGATCACGCTCACGGCCGGCACGGTCTTCCTGATGTGGCTGGGCGAGCAGATAGACGAATTCGGACTCGGCAACGGCGGGTCGCTGATAATAATGGTAGGCATAGTCTCGCGCCTGCCGGTTGCGCTCTATGAGGTCGGCAAGCAGTTCGACCCGGCGATAGATTCCACCTCTCCGGCCGCCATAGGCCCCGGGCAGCTTCTCCTCCTGCTGGTCTGCTTCGTGGCGATGGTCGTCGCCGTGATAGTGGTGACGCAGGCGACCCGTCGGATTCCGATGCAGACGCCCAAGCGCACGCCCATCGGTTTCCGCCAGCAGCATTTTCTCCCGCTGAAGCTGAACGCCTCCGGCGTGATAGCGATAATCTTCGCTCAGGCCCTCATGGTGGTCTTCCCGGTGCTGGCGATGCTCCCATGGGATACATGGCGCGCCTTTCTCGCGTTCTTCATGCCGTGGGCGTTCCCCTACGTGACGATCTACCTCCTGCTGATCATATTCTTCTCGTACTTCTACACGGCGATACTCTTCGATCCGAAGGAGCATGCGGAAAACTTCAAGCAGTATGGGATATTCATACCCGGCATACGTCCCGGAGCTGACACGCGGGAGTATCTCGAGACGGTGCTGAACCGCATAACGCTGGCCGGAGCGGTGTTCATAGCGATCATCGCGATAGTCCCGCAGATCATCCAGTATTCGCTCAACGTGAGTTACACGGTGTCCGACTTCTTCGGCGGGACGGGACTGCTGATAGTGGTGGGCGTGGCACTGGACGTAGTGAACAGGATCGAGTCGCATCTGCTGATGCAGCACTACGAAGGGTTCCTGAAGGGCGGCGGACGCATCAGGGGCCGGAGAGGCATATGAGGATCGTGTTTCTGGGGCCGCCCGGCGCCGGCAAGGGGACGCAGGCGAAGATGCTGGCGCGGCGCAGGAACCTCGCGCACCTTTCGACCGGAGACATGCTTCGGGCGGCGGTGGCCGGCAAGACCGTCGTCGGCCTCGTGGCGCAGGGGTATATGGAGCGCGGGGCGCTGGTTCCCGACGATGTGGTTCTGGGCGTGATAGAAGAGCATCTCGCGGACGGTAAGGCCGCGGGCGGTTTCGTGCTTGATGGATTCCCCAGAACCCTTGCCCAGGCGACGCGGCTGGACGAGATGCTGGTATCCCGCGGCGCCCCCATAGATCGCGTTCTGCTCATAGATTGTCCGATGGAGGAGGTCGTACGAAGGCTTTCGGGGCGCAGGAGCTGCCGGAAGTGCGGAGCGGTATATCATATCGAGACTATGCCTTCGAAAAAGGATGGGGTCTGCGACCGGTGCGGGGGCGAACTGTACGTTCGCGACGACGACCGGGAGGATGTCATAAAGAGACGTTTCGAGGCTTATAACCGGAGCACGCTCCCGTTGATCGAGTATTACGAGAAAAAAGGCATCCTGATCAGGATAGACGGAACCGCCCCCCCGGATGCTGTAGCGACCGCAGTAGAAAAGGCCGTGGCCGGTTGACCCCGCACGTGCTTCCCGCGGCTGCCTGCAGCCGGGTTTCTTTTGCGGGAGGATCGTACCGCCGGCAGCTGCTCCCGGTTTTTCCGTTCGGCCTTTTGTGATATTGCGGGGGCAGCTGCTATTTTGCCGTAAGCCGGCGGGGTTGGAAGGAGCGAAGGGGTTCCGCTTGGCGGGGTGGATACTCAAATCCGACAGGCAGATTGAGCTGATCCGCGAGGCTGGGCGGATAGTGGCCGAATGTCTGAAGCTGGCCGGGGATATGTGCGTTCCCGGCATCACGACGCGGGCGATAGACCAGGCCGTCGAGAGGCATATCCTGAAGCGCGCGGGCCGGCCGGCGTTCAAGGGATACTGCATGAGCGGCAAGGCGCCGTTTCCGGCCAGCATCTGCGCCTCCGCGAACGACATCGTCGTGCACGGCATACCGAACGACGAGCCGCTGCGCGAAGGCGACATACTGTCCGTGGACGTGGGGGTGCTGCGCGAAGGCGTATATGGCGACGCGGCGTGGACTTTCCCGGTTGGCAGGGTGCCTCCGGAGGCGCGGCGGCTGCTCGATGCCGGCGAAGAGGCATTGAAGGCCGGCGTAGCGGCGGTCAGACCCGGCGGTTTCCTTCACGAAATTTCCGAGGCCATTCAGAGTACGGCCGAGTCGCTGGGGTATTCGGTGGTTCGCGAGTTCGTCGGGCACGGGATCGGTTTGAACCTCCATGAGGAGCCTCAGGTGCCCAACTATGTGAGCATACAGGATCGCCTGCCGGGTCGCAGGTTCACGCTGAAGCCCGGGCTGGTCCTGGCCATCGAGCCGATGCTCAACGCCGGCGGCGGCGAGGTGGCATCCAGACCTTCGGAATGGCCGGTAAGGACGAAGGACGGCTCGCTGTCGGTGCACTTCGAACATACCGTGGCCGTGTTGAAGGACAGGGCGGAGATAATGAGTCTTCCCTGAGACCCGCGGAGAACCGGGCTGTGTATATATATGTGGCGCGCGGGTTTCGAAAGGGGGTGTGCCGTGCCTTCCGGTCTGAGGACGTTCGGTGGGACGGTGATTCCAGTCATCGCCCTTTCGTGGGGACTTCGACTCGCCGCCTGTTCCGATTTTCCCGTTTCGCCATCCAAGAAGAGAGTTTCCGCCGTAACGGTCGGGGCTGGATCAGACAGGTTTCTCGCGGCATGGATAGACCTCAGCGCCGGATCCGGCTCGCCGGCCCTGTACTGCGCCACGGTGACGACGGGCGGACTTGTCGGGCAGCCGGATGGAGTGCTGCTGTCGGCCGGCACGGCATCCAGACCGGAGCTGGCCGTTCCGGCGCGGAACCAGATCGCGTTCGACGGGACCAACTTCCTGGTCGTCTGGCGCGACTCGAGGGCCTCATATCCGGGCGCGAACGCCAAGGCGACGGCGAACATAGTGGCGGCGCTCGTCGGGCAGGACGGTTCCGTGGTCAAGGGGGAATTTTTAATAGGCACGGGCGAAGGGGACCGGACGGATCCGCGGGTCGTGTTCAACGGGGAGTCGTTCGTCGCCGCGTGGACGGATTCGCGCGGCGGATCCTCCACCGGCAAGGACATATACTGGACGTTCATCTCCTCCGCCGGCAACCCCGACCCAGCGATGGGCAAGGCGTGGCAGGCCTTTTCCAGGGATCAGGTGCTGGAGGTTCTGGCGGCCGGTGCGTCGGGCGAGGTCATGTGCGTGTATCTCGATTCGGGAAGTTCCCCTCCCTGCGTCAGGGCCAGCCGGCTGACAAAGGCCGGCACGGTAAGGGATCCGCTGGGCATAAAGCTGCTGGCGCATCCCGTGACGGCGGGCGACATGGGACTCGCCGCATCCGCTACCTCCAGCGGCGGCGATTACTACGTGCTGACCGCCAGCCGCAAAGACGACAATTTCTACCAGCATAAAGTGCTGGCGGACGGCACGGTGCAGGCGGCCACTGCCGATTCGCCGCTTTTCAATTTTGGCGGGACCGAGGCCGCTTACGCCTCGGGGACCTTCGTGTCGGCGACCGCCGGCGGCTGGATCGCCGCGAGGGCGCAGCCGGATTCGAGCATAAGGGCCAAGCGTGTGGCCTTTAACGGTACGGATTCCGACCCTGCGCTCCTGCTCCTGAACGATGCGCCGGTCTCCGGGGGAAGGTCCTCGCCGGCCGGCGCCGCGATGGGAACATGGTATTTTGCTGCGTGGTTAGACGGCCGGACGAACAATTCGGCATGGAGCGTATATGGGAGGGTATTTGATCTCAGCATGGCCGGGTCAGGCGATCCGGCCGTCCCGGTGCCGAGGATATCGGTCAGTCCGGCGACTGGCGCACCGCCTCTCGATGTCGCACTCGATGGAACCTCCTCGAGCGGGAACATAACTGCATGGGAGTGGGATTTCGGCGACAACAGCACGAAAGAGTATACTGCCGCCGCGGATCACACGTACGCGAATGCAGGAGTGTACACCGCGAGGCTCAAGGTCTCCTACGGCGCATACGTCGCCTGCGATTCGGCTGTCATCGTAGTATCGGCGGGGGGGGGGGGGGGGGGGCCAGTTCCTCCGCCTGATTGAACCCTCTGC
>JAOACM010000205.1 GCA_026417845.1 Planctomycetota bacterium
GCAGGAGTTCATCGCGGCGCCGAGCGGGATGATCGGCATGGAATCGGCCGTCGGGGTCCTGCTCGACCGCCTGGTCCGGACCGGCAGGCTGCCGCTCGGCCGGATGATTGAGGCGATGAGCTGCAATCCGGCCAGGATACTGGGGCTCGACGGGGGGGCCCTGAAGCCGGGATCACGTGCCGACGTGACGATTCTGGATCTCGAGCTGGAATGGACCGTAGATCCGGAGAAATTCAAATCCAGGAGCCGCAACTGCCCGTTCGCCGGGTGGAAGGTCGTCGGTGCTCCTGTGTTCACCATTGTCGGTGGCAGGATATACGAAGCTATCGGCCGTACCTGCGGCCGGGAATAGGCGGCGTCCATAGCCCGGTCGCAGGTGCCTTCGCCGGGATGCCCGCTCCCTCCCTGATACTCAGGCCCGTCTGACAGCCCATCCGAAAACCTCCGGCACGCAGCTTATACGCTCAGCGCTTCCCGCCGCCCGGGGAGGAGTTTCTGGACAGGTTCTGAAAGGAGAACAGGAAGTAAGCCTGCGCGCGCCATGCCCGTCCGTCCGTCGCGTCCTATCCGACAACCACTTCCGCGGACCAACGGCGCAACCGGCTCAGGTTCCAAACAACTCCCATCCAGCAGCTGTTTGCCGCGCTCACAAGTGATTGGCGCAGAGCCTGAGCGTATCCTCTTTGTTGTGGTGTCATTGTCGTTCCGGTCAGACGTGGCAATACAATGGCAGCCACAACTTGAACGCGGCAAACAAGTACCTCATCCAAGAATGGACTTCAGGTCCGCCTGCGGCGTTGATATCGGCGCGATGGCGAACTTCCCGACCAGCACGTTGAGCGCCTCTGGCGTCAGGAAGGCCGGCAGCGAAGGCCCGAGACGTATGTTTTTGACGCCCAGGTAAAGGAGCGTAAGCAGTATGCAGACGGCCTTCTGTTCGTACCATGAGCAGATTATCGAAAGCGGCAGGTCGTTGACGCCGCAGTCGAAGACTTTGGCCAGCGCCAGGGCTATCTGAATAGCCGAATATGCGTCATTGCACTGGCCGATGTCCAGCAGCCGGGGGATGCCGCCGATCTCGCCGAAATCCAGCTTGTTGAAGCGGTATTTGCCGCAGGCCAGAGTCAGAATGACGCAATCCTTCGGGACGGCCTGCGCGATCTCCGTGTAGTAGTTGCGCCCGGGCTTTGCTCCGTCGCAGCCGCCGATCAGGAAGAAGCGTCTTATGGCGCCGCTCCTGACCGCCGCCACGACCTTGTCGGCGACCGAGAGAACAGCATCCCTGGCGAATCCGACCGTTATCGTCTTTTCCGGCCCGTCAGCGGGGAATCCGGGCGCCTCCAGCGCGGCCTCGATGACCGGCGCGAAATTCCGATCCGGTATGTGCCGCACGCCGGGCCATGCCACCAGACCGCTGGTGAATATCCTGTCTTTGTACGTGTCGCGGGGTTTCTGGATGCAGTTGGTGGTCATCAGTATCGCGCCGGGGAAGGCATCGAACTCCTTCTGCTGGTCCTGCCATGCCCCTCCATAGTTGCCAGCCAGGTGCGCGTACTTCTTAAGGCCGGGATATCCGTGCGCCGGCAGCATCTCTCCGTGCGTGTAGACGTTCACACCCTTCCCTTCCGTCTGTTTCAGCAGTTCCTCGAGGTCCTTCAGATCGTGGCCAGATACCGCTATCGCCTTCCCTTTTACCGGCGTGATCCGGACCTTTGTCGGCCGCGGGTGGCCGTAGGCGCCGGTGTTGGCGGCGTCGAGCAGCTCCATGACGCGCAGGTTGCCCCTGCCGCAATCGAGCGCCCTGGCCAGCAGGGTGCCGACGTCGGTCGGCTCGGAGGCGAGGAAATCGAGCGTCTCGTGAAAGAACGCGTAGACCAGATCGTCCTCGCGGCCCAGTATCTGCGCGTGATCCGCATATGCCGCCGTACCCTTCAGCCCGTACAGGACCAGCTCCTGCAGGCCCGCGATGGTCGCCCCGTACTTCGCGCGCCGCTTTTCGATGCCGGCGTCTTCTCCCTGCCGGATCAGCCCGTCCCTGTCAGCGGCGGGCCTCCATGCCGCCGGCCCGGAAAGGGCTTCCGGTTTCAGACCGGATTTGGAACAGGCCTCCTCGTAAAGCCTCCTGGCCTTCTCCTTGAGCGAATATGCCCTGTGCAGGAGCGTCTCGATTCTGGCCGGGTCGAAATTGACGTTCGTCACCGTGGAGAACAGCGCCTCGATGACAAATATGTCTATCTCCCTGTCCTTAGCCCCTGTCTTCCTGGCCCTGTGAGCGTACATCGAAATTCCCATTGTCGCATGCACGAGCAGGTCCTGAAGCGCGGCCGTTGCGGCGTCCTTCCCGCAGACACCCCCCGCCGTGCAACCCGTACCTCTGGCAGCCTGTTCGCACTGGTAGCAGAACATTCCCATCTTCCTCCTCCCTTCCGGAAACATCTCCGCCTTCGCCTTCCCAATTCCCGCCCGCCGCGGCGCCTCGCGGTGCACCCCGGGCGGCGGACGGCGGATCCGCGCGCGGCCCCGGCGATACCTGCATCGGTCGTCCCGTCACCCTGTCATTGCGCCGGCAGGGCGCGGACTGGCCAGCCCGTCCGCTTGGATCCTGCGGGCAAGAGCCTGTCCGGGAACCTTCCTGATGGCCAAGGCTTCCGAAACGCATCACCAGACCCATTTTTTAGGTTCGTGACAGTCTTTAATACCCCATCCATTCCCCTACGCCCTGGTTCCCGCAACGTCCCGCCAAGTCCGGCCGGAAGTTTCTGGATCGGCCCCGAGAGCCTATCCAAAAATTCCAGCGACGGCCGAGGTTGCCGCAGTGAGCCGCCAGATACGTCCCGAGGTTTTTGGAAAGGCTCTAGGAACCTGCCCGAACACCTCCAGCGCGCAGTTTTTATGGCGCTCAGCGTTCCCCGCCGCCCGGCAGGAGGTTTCTGGGTGGGATCTGAATGGCAAAAGATCATCCGATCCCAAGCCTCTTTTCCAATTCCAGCGCCATGGGAAACAGGTCCTCGTTTTCCAGTCGGACGTGCTCCTCCAACTCCTCCTCCAGCTCGCGGAACTTCATTATGAATCTGCATATCGCCTCCGGGTCAGCGGGCGACGGCCTGTAGACTCCCACGAGCTTCCTGAGGCCGGCCAGATTTTCGCCGGTATCCTCGTGTTCTTTCCACCTTTCGCTTATCGGGTACCTGACCGATCCGCAGAACAGATGCGGTCTGGGGCCCTTGCCTTTCGCGAAGGCGTCGAGCTCGCGGAAATACGGGAACAGCGCCGTTTCCTCCTCGAACAGGTGCCGCTCGATTTCGGCCGCGAAAGCCTCCAGTTTCCGCCTGAGTTCCGCGACGTTACCGCACTGGAGAGGTCCGGAGTTATCCATGGCCTCGGCGACGAGAGCCTCCACCTCGGCAAGCAATCTCCGCGTCGCCCAGTGGTGCCGGCTTTCGACGAAATCGGTCAGTTCCGCCAGCGTCGCGCCGGGCAGGCCGCGGACGTCGCCGCCGGCGGCGGCCGCCTCCGGTTCGCGGCGCTCCTCTCCGGCAGCCTCACGCTGAAACTTCTCCGCGCGGCCGCCGTCCGCACGCCCTTTCGCGATCATGTCCCTGTACGCGAAGCTCATTTTCCCCCTCCCACGCCAGACCAGTCAGATGTTCCACCGGTGAGGACACATTACGGAGCGCCATTCATACAGATAGGGTTGCATGCCGGCGCGTCCGGCCGTTCCCGCGGCGGCCATCCCCGGCCGACGTCAGTGTTTTTCCCGCCTCTTCCGATCCTTTCCCGCCGCCCCGGCGCGAAGCATCGTAAGCAGCATTTTGAAGCGCCCGGCCGCCCGGACGGCATGCGGTACGTTCGCCGGCATGACGACGAGGCTTCCGGCCGGAGCCCGCATCTTTTCGCCGCCTATCGTAAGCTCGGCCTCTCCGTCAACGATATGGACAATGGCGTCGAAAGGCGCTGAGTGTTCGCTGAGCCCCTGCCCCGCGTCGAACGAAAATGCCGTTATGGTCCCGCCTCCGTTCTCCGCTATGGTGCGGCTTACGATCGCGCCGTTCGCGTAAGGGATCAGGTCCGCCACGTGAACAGCCTTCGCCGGCGAAACCTTTTCTGCGCCATCCTCTGCCGTCCTCTTCCGCATTACGTTTCCCCCTCCTGCCGGCCGGATCCCCCCTCAGGGAAAGACTGCCGGGCGGCCTCACATTCAACCGGCCCGCACTCCCCTTGCTGCAAGCAACGTCCGCGCTATCTCGCGCCCCGTCCCCGTCTTGAACGTTTCTCCGATCGCCGCCTCAGCCTCTTCCAGAGCCTTCCCGCCGACAAGTCCCTCCAGATTCGCAAGCATGTTCGCGTCCCAGACGATCTTGAACTCCGGCGTTTCCCCGTACCTCGCGGAATGATGGCTCCCCACTATCCGGCAGATTCCGACTATCGAGGGTCCATCAACGTTCAGCTTCTCGAGTATCCGTCGCGCGATGGGAGGTCCCTCCTCTTCATGAAACTCCGAAGCCGACGAACCGTGTTTTCTCTCCGCCTCTTTTATCCCGATGTCGTGCAGCAGGGCCGCGGCCAGGACAATGCGGGGATTGCCCCGTTCGCTCCTGAGGATATCCCTTGCGCGATCGTAGACGGCCAGCGCATGAGCTATACGCCGCGTATCGTCTCCGAATTCCGCCCTGACCTCTTCAATTATCCGCTCCGCCAGCGGGACATCACCGGCGACCCAGCCCGCGCCTCCGGGAATCGCCGCGACCGCATCCTGATCGTAGCCCAGGCATTCCCTGGCGTGCTGGCACCACCTGGCGCAGCCGAGGTTCATCTTCGGATTGGCGAGGCGCGTTCCGCACGAGGGGCAGTGGCGATAAATATCGTCCCTGAACATCTCGACCATGTTGCCGCACGACGGGCACGGCACGTCGAAAATGTCCGACGGTTTCCAGAATTGCATGTTCTGCCCCGGGCATTGCCTGAACATCGCCATTTCCTTTCAACTCCGGCATCTGCATTGCCAGCTATCCGCCTCCAGCCGCCCCTGCGTCCCCGGTTTCACGGTGCGCGATGCGGAAGCGCCCGCCGGAAAGACGCACATTGGCGGGCTCTTACGCCGGAAAACCTGCAGCCTCCCGACGGCATCCGCTTCCTATTTCCCAAGGTGCCGGACTGGCCTGCCCCATCCACGTACGATGGGAGTCGCCCCTGCCGGCCGTCATCCTCTGGAAACCTCCTGTACGCCGCCCCTGATGCCGACCCGTACGAGCGTAAGCGGGATGTCTTTGCCGGAATCCCTGAGCGCCGTCCGCACCAGGTGGACCAGAGCGAAACAGCACGGCACCTCCATGTGCGCCACCTCGACCGCACGGATGCCGTTGCGCCTGAATATCCCGGTCAGCTTTTCGAGATAGGCGTCCGTGTCGTCGAGCTTCGGGCAGCCGATGATCAGCGTTCGGCCGTCCAGCAGGCGGCTGTGGAAGTCCGCCAGCGCGAAAGGCACGCAATCGGCCGATATCAGAAGCGTCGCCCCGTCGTACTGCGGGGCGGATATCGGCGCAAGATGCAGCTGGAGCGGCCAGTTGCGGAGCGCGGAGGGGCGCGGCGTGCCGTCGCCATCCGCTTTCACCGGATCCGGTCCGGTCATGCCGGATCCCGATCCGGCGGGCCGGGGCTGGGATGGCGCGCCAGCTCCGGCCCCGAAGAAGCGCGACATGCTTCCGGGACACGCGCAGGGCGCATCGCCGGTCTTCTTCTGGCGCGCTCCAGTATCGGACGATCCGTACGCCTCCGCCACGGCTCCGCCTCGCGCGGCTTCATGGTCGGCGCTTCCGTGGGTCCCGCCATGACCGGAACTGCGCACCGCGCCGGAGAGTTTCCTCCCGATCCGCTCAAGATGCGCTTCGACTGCCTTCGGATCGAACGGCTCTGCCTCGCGTTCCTCGACGGTTATCGCCCCGCGCGGACATTCGCCTATGCACGCACCCAGGCCGTCGCAATACGTCTCGCTGACCAGTCGCGCCTTCCCGTCTGTTATCCTGATCGCGCCTTCCGCGCATGCAGACGCGCATAAGCCGCAACCGTCGCATTTTTCTTCGTCTATCCGTACGATTTTCCGCCTCATCTCGGATCCCCCCTTGCCCCTCGCGGCTCTTCCGTCTTCTGGCCGCCACCGCACTCGCGGATCACGCCTTACCCAATTACCGGAAAGTCTCTTCCCCTGGCGGGACCGGCATTGCTGCAGGCCCGACAGATTCCGCAGAAGGTACGCCTCCGGATGCTCTTTTCGCATTGCGCTCTTGGACATCCGAAAGCCGCGTATCGGCCATCCGCGCGATTATCGCCTCGCTCGCCGACTTTATGGTTTCTCCGAGTATGCATCCGCTGCGGCTGCAGACAGGTTCGCCAAAGAGACACCTGGTCGGCGAAATCCGCCCCTCGATGGCCTCGTAGATATCAAGAAGTCTTATCTCAGAGGCATCCTTCCCGAGCACGAACCCTCCCTTCGGCCCACGGATGGATGCGACCAGCTCCGCCTTCTCCAGCCGCTGGAGCACCTTCGCCAGATGTGCCGCCGATGCCTTCAGTTTCGCGGCCATCTCCTTTGTCGAAAGATGCCTGCCCTCGCCTTGTTCGGCGAGCATGGTCATGGCATGAAGAGCCAATGCGGCAGCTTCGGAAATTTTCAGGATATCTCCCATGCTGCTTCCTCCACCCATTAACCTTCTATTCGGTATTTATATACCTATTTAGTTAAATGTCAATAAAAAAATTTAAAAATCCCAATGGAGGGCCATATTGCTTCAGTATGATAGCCTTCATACAATACATTGCGCTAATATTAAATTATAGTACTATATATAGTAATATGTGCGCCATAAGGGACATCGTTCCCTCGCTGCTGAAAAAATTCTTACTCCGGTCTCCTTTTGCTGGCGCCCTTTTTCGCTTTGAGGAGCCTATCGAGATATTCCGTAGAGGCAGCCTGAGGTTTCGGCCTGGTTTCCTGCAACGTCTGCGGTCGGCCCTCAAGCGGCTGCGGGCCTGATGAAGGCTGATCTTCGGGTTTCGCGTCGGAACCGGCAATCTCGTATTCCCTCAGGCGTTCGTTCTTTACCGCCGCGCCTTCGGCCACAGGAGCACCCCGCCTGCCTGCCGCAGCTGGCGTCGCTGGCATCCCGGCAGCTGCGGTCGCGCCGGCTGCTCCGGCATCGGCACCTTCTACGGCAGCACTTGTTCCCGCATCGGTCCTGTCCGCCCCGGCTCCGCCAGTTCCAGCCATCATATCCGGCCTCGCCGCGCCGGCCGGCCTCCCCGCAAGGGCCATCGCGGCGCGCCGGATCCCCGATATTGCGATCCGCAGGCGTGTTGCCGCCAATCAGGTTGTTATAAGCGCCATTGCGGATGTCGACGCCATAGTAGTTGGGAATGCCCGCTATGTTGTCTGTCACGATGCCAATGAAGCATCCGGCAACCACATTACCGTGAGCGGACGCCCCCTCGATAACAATGCCCGTATCCCAGAACGAAACCAGCGCCAGACCCCGAATGACATTGCCGGCGGATGTAATGGTCAACCCGTTCATTCTGCCCAGATCATCGTACACGTCCGTACCG
>JAOACM010000206.1:0-7264 GCA_026417845.1 Planctomycetota bacterium
ACGTTCGAAACGCTCTCGCCCAGCGCCCAGGCGATCTCCTCGCAGCTCAACCCCTGGTTGTACCTGAGCGAGAATATTGCCCGGGCTTTGGAAGACAGGCGCCCGAGCGCTGCGTCTATCAGTTCGAGCATCTCCTTTCTGCCGGCCCGTTCGGGCGGGGAGTCCTCGATCCGGTCCTGCCGCTCCCCGGAATATTCCGCTTCGCCGGCATCCGCGGCCAGAGTCGCGCCGGCCATCCGGCGGACGCGCCTGGCCTCCAGATGGTTCATCGCCGTGTTGGTCGCGATGGCCAGCAGCCAGACTCGAAACTGGCGGTTCGGGTCGTACTGGACCAGATGCCTGTACGCCTTAAGGAAAGTATCCTGCGACAGTTCCAGAGCATCGTCCCGGTTCCGCACCAGCCTCAGGATATGGGAGAACACCGCCGCCTCGTGACGGCGGACCAGCGTCTCGAAAACACCCCGGTCCCCGCGGAGGACCGCGCGGGCGATATCGGCATCCGGAATATCGGTCCCCAAGGCCGGTTTCTCCCGATTACCGCAGATCCCGCCGCGTTCCGCCGGGCGCGACAGCCCACCCATGTCGCGGGAGGGGCGGGTGCGGCCGTCATGCCGCAGGATCGCGCCGGGCTTCCCGTCCCGCCCGTCCGGCCGGGACCGCTGCGCCGCGCCCCCTCCAGTATCGCATGCGGCGCTAAGAGCCTGCTGTCCAGAAGCTCCCGCGTTGCCCGATGTTCCCCCAGCACCCCGCCCGATCAGTCCGGATGTTTCTGGACTGGATCGAAAGGCCCGCGCGGCTGGCGCGCCTCGCGCCTCCGCCCCGATCAGAAATCTCCCTTCTCCGGCGCGCCGGTCTGTTCCGCCGCGAAGCCGCGCATCTGCCTTAGGGCCTCCCCGTTCATCAGTTCGACCGCGGCGGCGGCGACCTTGTCGGCGGCGATTCTGATCTCGCCGCCGGCCACCGTCCCTGCCTGCTCGAACCTCGCGCCCACCAGCGCCTCGCCAAACACCTTCTGGAGTGCGGGCTTCTTAAGGAGGCCCAGCCGCAGCATGGCCGCCCCGCCCTCGGCCATCTCCTTGATATCCCTGGCCACCATGTCGTCGCGGCATCGGACGGACAGGCGCAGCAGGAACCTGTCCGATACCTCCAGCGACCCGGAGGCGGATTTAATCAGCGTCCGGAAGGGCTCCTCTATTTTCGGCAGGCTGGGGATATCGTCCAGCGCGACGCGCACTGCCGCCCCGGCGGGAAGGTCACGGATCGTCAGGGCGGCCGTGCAGGGCATCTTCGACGTGTCGCCTTCCCGGAGCTTCCCGGCCGCGGCGAGCACCGCGTCCCTGTTGCCGAATGCGATCAGATCGGGCTTCAGAAACGTGCCGTAGTTTACTTTGCCCGGCTCCTTTTCGTCAGGAATCGCGTACAGCGAAGTCCCATCCACCACGTCCGGCGCGGCCGCCATGGCAAGCAGCATCTCCCGTATCCGGCCCTGGTTGAAATTCCCTTCGATAAGGAAGAACTCCGAGCCTTTCCTGGATGGATCGCAGGCAAAGGCCACCATGCGGAGATCCTTTTGAATGTCGAATTCGAAAGCCTCGTGCAGCCTGGACGCCGCGGACTGCACGTTGGGCAGCGAGAAAAATCTCGACCGCAATCCAGCCAGTGCCTTGGCGTTTCTGATCGCGCTTACATCTATCGCCACCGCCAGCTTTGCGGAGGGCGGCAAGAGAGAAAGCGCAAGGCTTAAATGTCTGGGCCTGTCTTCAGCAGCCTGAGCCGCGTTCTCCGGAGGGGCTGGAATTGGAGGGACGCCGCGTGCATCAGCCTGTATTCCGGCCCCACCCTTGATATCAGCGCCAGGTGCCAAATCCCATCCCCACGGAACGAGGACCGCCACCGACCACATCACAACGTGTACGAGTCGCATTTTTTCTCCTCCCGATTTCAGCGCTTCCGCCCCCCCGACCAAGTCCCGTTTTCCCGTCGGGCCTTTCCATCAGCCTGCCAGGCTCCGACTCCCGGCGGAAAGAGGGCCCCGCGTTCGCACCCTCTACAGTATCCTACAGGGCCTCTCGATTCCCGGTTACACGTCCGGGACGTCCGCCCCTGCGTTTCTCCCGGGCCAGGAACCTGTCCCCAAAAAACTCCCGCTACTGAGTCGAGAACGCAGAGCTGTAAGCTTCCCGGCGGCAGGTTTTCGAACAGGTTCTGAGAGACTGTCCGAACCCCTCCAGTGCGCAGCTTATACGCTCAACGGATCCCGCTGTCCGGCAGGAAGTCTTTTGAACAGGCACTTATACGCTGAGCGAGTCCCACTATCCGGCGGGAAGTTTTTGAACAGGCTCTGAGATCACAACGTTCGGCGCTCCAATATTAATATTGCGATTCAGCCAGAAACTCAGAAAACGCGGGGGCGCATCCCACATGCGGCATTGCGCGCCGCAGGGGGCGCGTCCGGAACCGGTCGAGGCGTACGGATCGGCAATACTGTCACTTGCCGGCAAGGATATTTCCGACCGCATCCAGGGCTTCGTGGAGAGGGAGGTAAAAAACCGGGATTCCCATGCGGGCCTCGATGTTCCGAATTTCTCTCAGGTAACGCTCATGGATCGCCCGGCGTTCCTCCTCCAACGTCGGGTCGCAGAAAAAGGTCCGGCATCCAATCGCGCGGCGCTCTCGAATGCCGCAGATGTCTCCATCGAGGAAAGGGCATGCAGAGGGAGCGGCCGGGGAAAACGCCCCGGCAGCGGACGACCCGATGTGGCAGCCGGCGGCGATCATAGCGGCCGCCTCGAGGGCCGTCAGGTAGAGCATCGGTCTGTCCGATCCGAAACGGCAGCACTCTCCATCGGCCCGACAGCGGCGGGCGAATCGCCCGATATCCCCGTCGAGTCTCCGGTAGAGGGCGAGGAGATCAGCAATCGCAGCGTCCCAGCGGATACCGGACGGGAGATCGGATGACACGTCTGATTTCCTCCAAAGCGCCATGCTTGTTTGCCGCATTCAGGTTGCGGCCGCTATATTTGCAGTGGTGCGCCCGAACGGGACAGCGATGGCGCTGCTGCAAATCAGCCCGCTTTGCCTCCTGCGCCCCAACATATGGACACGACAGCCGGTTGCGATGTCCCCGGACGGAAGGAAGATTGGCGCGCACGGCGAGGGTCTTACCCCGGTTCTTCATAGAGGGTTGGAGACAGGCACGTGCGTGTCCCTCTGCGCCAGTTCATCGCATCCTCTCTGACTGCCGCTCCTGCGAACCGGCAGCGCAACCGGCTCCGGACACGGCAAGCAATTACGATGCGCCGATGCGGCCGGGTCATCCCTTCCGTCCGCGATACAGCCAGACGGTGCCGCCGGTCAGAGGCTCGGCGTGGATGTCTTTCAGACCGGCCCGCGCCATCATGGCGGCTATTTCCTCCGGACCGCGGAAGCCCGCTACTGATCTGGCCAGATACCCGTATGCGTCGTTTCCGGCCCCCGATATCAGGCGTCCCGCGACCGGCAGCACGAGGCGGAGGTAGAAGGAATAGACGAAGCCGAAGAGGCGCCTTTCCGGCATGGCAAATTCAAGCACGACCACCTTGCCGCCGGGAGCGACGATCCGTGCCATCTCCCTCAAACACCCTTCGGTATCCGGCACGTTGCGGAGTCCGAAGGCGATGAATGCCGCGGCGGCCGAGGCGTCGGCCAGCGGCAGCCGAATGGCATCCGCGAGGACGAAGGCGACCGCGCCCCGTGCCGGGCTGCCTCCCCCGGTCCTTCCGGCGCCGCCCCTCTGTGTGGCCACCCGGAGCATGTCGGGACAGAAATCCACGCCCACCGCCAGCGGCGCATCCTTCCGGCCGGAGGAGTCGTTCCTGCCAGGTTCCGCCGCGCGGCCGTCTTCCGGAGCGGACCGGTGGCGCGAATTCGCCTCCGCCGCGGCGAACCGCGCTATCTCGAAGGCCAGCGCCCCGGTACCTGTGCATACGTCAACCACCAGTCCCGCCGGGAGACCGGCAGCTTCCCTCGCGGCCCTGCGGCGCCAGCTGGAATCCAGCCCGAAACTGAGTATGGCGTTCGCGATATCGTACCTGCGCGCTATGGCGGCGAACATCCGCCGCACCTCGCCAGCGGTCTTCCCCCCGGCATTGACCGCGCCGGCGCCGGGAGTTTCCACGGCCGGTCCTCCGGCCGTCGCGCGCTCCGCCGCAGCATACTGATGATACTCTACCGGGGTATCGCCAGCGAGCCTCCGGTTCGATGGACCGATCCGATCCGGATTCATACGAAACGATCCAGCCCCATGGCCCTCAGCTTTTCAGATACCGCCTTCCGTACATCCTCCGGCATCCGCGTTTCCTCGGGCCATTCCGCGGGATACCCCTCCTCCTTCCATTTGCGCGTGGCGTCGAAGCCTATCTTGGCGCCGGCGCACGAGTACCCGCAGGCGTGATCCAGCACGTCGCACGGTCCGCGCACGACCTCGATATCCCGCGCCGGGTCCACATTGGCCGCCAGATGGAAGAGCACATCGTCCGTATCGTGGACGTCAACGCTGTCGTCTACCACCACGATCATCTTGCAGAGCGACAGCTGTCCCATCCCCCATATGCCGTGCATCGTCTTGCGCGCGTGATACGGGTACCGCTTTTTTATGGATACGAAAACGCAGTTGTGAAAGACCCCGAATCCGGGGAAGCACATGTCCGTTATCTCGGGCAGGACCAGACGCGCCATCGGCAGGAACATTCGCTCGGTCGCCTTGCCCAGGAAGGTGTCTTCCATCGGGGGCCTGCCGACCACCATGGCCTGCCATATCGCGCCGCGCCTGCGGGTTATCGCCTTTACACGGAACACCGGGTATCTGCCGGGAGGGGAATAGAAGCCGGTATGGTCGCCGAACGGTCCTTCGACGCAGGTTTCGTCCGGGGCGACGAAACCCTCGATCACGAATTCGGCCGAGGCCGGGACGCGCAAATCGCTTGTCAGGCAGCGCACCATCTCCACGGGCTTCTTCCGCAGGAAGCCGGCGAGTAACATCTCGTCTATCCCTGGCGGGACCGGCGCCGTGGCGGCGTAGAAGATCTCCGGCGCCACTCCCACCGCCACCGCCACCGGCATCGGCCTGCCGGCGGCGCGCCACGCCTCGAAATGCCTCGCCCCGTCGTGGTGGACGTGCCAGTGCATGGCGGTGGTATCCCTGCCCAAGACCTGCATCCGGTAGACGCCGCAATTCGGTTCGCCTTCCGGCGAGCGCGTAAACACGCACGGGGCGGTTATGAACCGGCCCGCGTCCTTCGGCCAGCAGCGCAGCGCCGGCAGAGCCGTCAGATCTGCCGCTTCGCCTTCCAGAATGACCTCCCGGCAGGAACCTCCGGAGACCTCGACCGGCGGAAACGAGGCTATCTTAGCGAGGGTCGGGAGCATCCTGAGCTTTTCGAGCAGCGTCCCGCCGGGCCTGATGCGAAGCAGCGATTCGACTTCGGCGGCCAGTCCGTCCAGGTCTTCGACTCCCAGCGCCAGCGCCATCCGGTCGCGGCTGCCGAACAGGTTTATCGCTACGGGAAACTCCGACCCGGCGACTTTCTCGAACAGCAGCGCCGGGCCGCCGCGCTTGACCATCCTGTCGGCGAACTCCGCGATCTCCAGTTCGGCGGAAACCTCCTCCCGGACCCTGAGCAACTGGCCGCGCGCTTCGAGCGCCCGGATGAAGCCGCGCAGATCGTCGAAAGCCATGAGCCTTCCGGCGTCCTCCTGTGTCCCGGCGGAACCGGTCGGGATGTGCCCGGACGGGATGCGATTTGCGCGGGGCGGCGAGGGGGCCTGCCCCGGCCCTTCGAATGGAACCCGCATCCGCCGGACAGCGCTTTTCGCGATTTTTATCCCAGCGCCCTTCGGGGATCGCGGCCGTGGCCCGGAGGCGGAATGCCGCGGTCGCTGCCGACCCCGCACCAGGCGGGGATCGCGCGAGGAAGCGCGCGGTCAGGGTCGGACAGGTCACACGACGGAACCGGCGCCGCGGCTGTGTTTTTCGACGGCCTCCACCGCCCCGTCGAGGGATTCGTACGCCTCGACAGGTTCAGGCAGCTCTATCAGATCCAGCACCTTGCGCACCGACTGTCTGACCGCCCCCAGGACGAAGCGGCACCCCTTCGCCCTGCACTCGTCGCGGAAGCGTCCCATCTCGCGCGCAGCCCTGCTGGACAGCGTCTCTATGCGTCCAAGATCAAGGACGATAGCCCGCGGCCCCTGCTGGAGAAGGGTATTGAGCATATTGTTCAACATGCCGACGTCAGCGGCCACGGAGGGGTCCTGTATGGAGGCAATAACCCCCTTCCCCAAGGCCTCGACGGTCACCAGTATCCTGTCGGTTTCCTCAGATGCCTTCCGACTCTCGCCTCCAGAAACCGCGCCGTCGCCGGCCTCGCCCCCTGCACCTTCTTCCCCGCCCGCCCCCGCCGCCGCTTCAGCCTCCTCTTCCTCGCCGCCTTCCTCCGGCTCTCTCTCGCTTTCCCCGCGCGCCTCCGGCGCGGCATCCGCCCCGTTCCCGCCACGAGGCGCCGCTTCCTCCTCTTCTCCGTCCGGGGCGGTCCCAGTCTCGGCCTTCATAACGAGGGTCTCGGAACCGCCGAGGAGCAGCAGAGGTTTCATCTCCTCCGCCTTCCGTCGTACCTCCACGGGCGACGACAGGGGAATACAGGCTTCCTGGATCTTGCGAAGGTCGGTGTATGTTCCGGTGGCAAGCGTTTCCGATTCGCCGTCCGTTACCAGGCGCAACTCCCATCCCGAGGTGAAAGGCTCGCATTGCCCGAGCACCACCTCGCCTTTGGAATCGAACTCCGGCGGCTTGGTAATAAGAAGAATGCGGCGTCCCAAGTTACCCAGAACCTCCGATCTCCCGCACGGATCGCGCGCTTCCACAGAACACGTGAACTTATCCCTCCGCGACGCTCTTGCAAGCGCCTTTTCCATGCCGCATCAGGCCGGGGTGCATGGCCGTAAATGCGAAGCTTTGGGGTGCCCGCGGGGAATCTGCCCGGCGCATATACACAACATATACAGGCCCGCTCCCACTGATATTTCGCCGCAGGTGGTTCTTTTGCATAAAGGTCGTAACGCCTTGGTATACAATAGGATTGCGATATACCATTCCGGCGATGGCATTTTTCGCGCAACGTCTTGTTTGGCTGGAAGTTACGACTTTAATTTGTGCAACAAAGTCGCCGCAAGCCGAAGGGGCCGACGCGGATAACTTCCCGCAGCCGGCGTACCCGTCAAGGCACCC
>JAOACM010000206.1:7274-7593 GCA_026417845.1 Planctomycetota bacterium
AGTCCGCCTGGCGCGCCAGCTCCATCGCAGCCCTTGCCGCATCCCGTCCAGGATCGTAGCCGAGCGCCGCGAGGACTTTCACGCCGCACAAACGTTCGATCTCGGCGCGGTTGGATCGTGCCAGGTCTTCGTCGTCCGGCCTGTCCGGGGAGTTTATCACGATGCCGGCTATGCGCAGCCCCCGCCGCCGGGCTTCGCTTATGGTGAGCGCCGTATGGTTGATCGTGCCCAGCGCGGCGCGGGCCACGATCAGGAGCGGCAGCCCGATCCCGGCCGCAAGGTCCGCCACCGTGGCGTCTTCCGAGAGCGGCACCAGCAG
>JAOACM010000207.1 GCA_026417845.1 Planctomycetota bacterium
GCCCTAATGAAGTGTTGAAGGGCGTGTCGTTGGATATTTATAAGGGCGAAGTGGTGGTGATTATCGGCCCTAGTGGCACGGGAAAGAGCACGCTCCTGCGTTGTGTCAATCTGCTCACCTACCCGGATCAGGGCGAGGTTTGGGTGGACGGGCAGGAGGGGAAGAATATATGTTTCCACTTCAGTATCCCCGTCCGCGCGCCGGAGGATAACAAGACAGAAGGGCAGGCAGTTGCGGGGCCCCGCCATGGAGGATAGCCGGCGGCGCATCCGTATCGGCGCCTGGAGGGTTCCGTCGGCCTGGCCGGTCGCAGGCCGCGTTTGTTGGAGAGGATATATATGAGATCTGTCCGGTCCGAACGGCTCAGGGACGCCGGCTCCGGAGGCAATGCCGGAGGGAGAGAGAACTCCGGCCGGAGGAGGACGCAGGCCGTTGCGGGCGCTGGCGCTTGATGACGATCCGGCCGTAGCGAAGCTGATAGCCGAAGCCCTGCGGGCATCCGGCTGGACGGTCGAGGCGTTCAGCGACCCTGCCATGGCTGTGCGACGTCTGGCGGAGTCGGAGTTCGACCTCGTCGTATCGGACCTCGCGATGACCGATGTATCCGGCATGGACGTGCTCGCGGCGGCGAAACGGGAGTCCCCCTCCGTCAAGGTTATCCTCGTTTCCGGGTTCGGCACGATGGACCTCGCTGTGGAGGCCATGAAACGCGGCGCGTCCGACTTCGTCTCCAAGCCGTTCACGATCAGCGAGATAAGGGAAAAGGTGGCGGCGGTGTGCGGGCGGAGTGCGGCGTCGGAAGTCGGAGGCAGGATCGGAAGCGGAAGCGGAACCGGCAGCGGCATCGCCGCATCGCCGGCCGCAAGCCGGGCACCCGGAGGCGGTCCGGCGGTACGAAGCCTGCGCGAGGTGGAGAAGGCGGCGATACTGGAGGCCCTCGATCGGGATGGTTGGAACATCGCCGCGGCGGCGCGGGACCTTGGCATCAGCCGCTCCGCCCTGTACGACAAGATGGCCCGTCACGGGATACGACCGCCCGGAAGATCAGGCCGACCCGGATCCGGGCGGTGAGCCGAAGCGCGCCGCAGCCCGTTGGTGCGCCGGAGGAGGCTGTCGCGACCGATGGTGGGCGATGCTGGGATCGAACCAGCGGCCTCCTGCTTGTAAGGCAGGCGCTCTAGCCACTGAGCTAATCGCCCCCTCTTCCCTTGCCCCCCAATCCTTATATCCCGATACGGCCGCGCGCGCAACCGCTCCGCGTCTTCCCCCCCGTATCAGGGGCGCATCGCCGTAAACGCGAAGCTTGGGATCGGTCCGCGGGGGGTGTGTCCGGGCGCATATCCAGTCCGCACCCTTCGAACCGGACGGACGAAGGCGGATCGGGCATCCAGCATACATTCCGGGCTCCGCATTTACGGTCATGCATCCTGGTCCCTGGATGCGCGTACGGCGCTTCAGGTCGGGCGCTGCCATGATCTCTCCGCGCGCGAGGAAAGTATGGATGCTGGCAGGAATGCTGGCGCTCCAGGCATTTACGGCCATGCGCCCCGCCGCGGCGTCCGGCGGCGCCTAAGGTTGCGTCGGATACGAGCAGCCGCTACGATTATCCTGTGGGGGAGGGGGGGAGAGGCGAGGCCCGGCCGTTTCCAACCGCGACGGATGCCGCGCCCGGCCGGAGCCTGCCTGTTTCGGCGACGAACGATCCCGACGCGCGGCGCCGATACTTGCAGCAATGGGGACTTGGGAGGCGGTCGTGATTTCGTTCCCCGGAGCCTTCAGTATTGACGCCTACGATACGCTGTTCGACCTGAGCGGCCGGTTGGTGCCGGCCTTCGCGGATTTTTTCGCGCGGATGGGGGTGTCCGCCGACCCGGCGAGGGTGGTTGCCGCATGGCTCGGGGCTGGTCAGCGCGCCTTCATACGGCGCTACGAACAATCCGCGGACGCTCCGTTCCGGAGCGTGAGGGAGCTGAACGTCGAGTGCTTCGAGGAGGCGTTCCGCACCGGGGGGATACGCGTGGATGTGGAAGCCGCTGCGGATATGGCCGACGAATGCCTCCGTGGCGTCGAGCCGTTCCCGGACGCCCACGATACCGTCAGGGTGCTGGCGCGCCTGGCGCCGGTGGCGCTGCTGTCTGATATAGACGAACACCAGATCGGGCCGGTGCTGATGCGTCACCCGATGCCTTTCAGTTACGTGATACTGTCGGAACGGGAAAGAGCTTACAAGATCAGTCCGGACGGCCGGCTCTTTCGGATCGCGGCGGAACGGCTCGGCGTTCCCATAGAAAACCTGATCCATATCGGAGATTCGCTGCAGGACGTCATAGGCGGCAGGCGCGCCGGTGTCCGCGTAGTGTGGGTCAACAGACGGGGTATTCAATGGCCCAGGCCCGACCATCCGCCTCATGCGGAAGTGTCGAGCTTGCGCGAACTGATTGCCAGGCTGGATGAAATCCTGTCTCTGCCGGCGATCCGGGCGGGAGGCAGTGCGGAGGGCAGGACGCCCGAAGGCCGGCTGTAGTCGTTCCTTGTCGGACGGTTCAGCGGGAGGTTCGCGCCGTCCTGCCCACCGCGGGGCGGGAGTATCGCTGCCGCCAGCGACCGGCCCTCTCATTCCGGGCGGAGGGCTGGGTGAGGAGCTATGAACGATCGCGGCCGGCGGAGGCGACAGGCTGCCGTTCGCGCTGCCGCAGGGAGCTCCGCGGGCGATCCCGGGCGAAGAGATCGCTCGGGGGATGCAACGGGCATATGTACGGAGGGGGAAGGGGAGCACGGAGGCGGCGACCATCCCGCCGGCGACAGGAACCGGACCGCCGGGCGAGGGATGATGGAGGGGAAATGGCGACAGCGAGCGACTCTTCTTGCGAGACGAAGTATCATGAGACCGAGGCGCGCGTCAGGTACGCGGAAACGGACCGGATGGGGTTCGCATACTATGCGCATTTTTTCGTGTGGTTCGAGGTCGGTAGGACGGCGTTCCTGAGGGATCGGGGGTATCCGTACACGCGGTTCGAAGAAGAAGGCTATCGCCTGCCTGTCGTCGAGGCCGGCGCGAGATACCACGCCCCGGCCCGCTATGACGACGTCCTTAAGATCCAGACGCGAGTGGCTGAGGTCCGGATATCGCGGATACGGTTTGAGAACAGGGTTCTACGGGCCTCCGACGGGAAGCTCCTGGCGGAGGGCGAGGTGACGCTGGCCTGCGTGGATGCATCGGGCAGGCCGGCGCGCATCCCGGAGGGGATCCGGAGGCTCCTGCTTGGTTGAGTTTTCCTTGGCCGGCCACAGGCAGAATCCCGGAGAAGGTAGTTGTTTGCCGTACCCATATGTTGGGGTACAGTGGAGCGGAGCGGACCCATTTGTAGTAGCGCCATTGTTATCCCATTCGGGTGCACCACTACAAATAGCAGCCGCCACCTGAACGCGGCAAACGATTACCGGAGGTATGGTTGCGCCTCCCGCCGGCAGGACCGGTTGCTCGGAGGCGGAAGCGCCGGGCGGAGCGGATCGCATGGCCATGGGCTTGCGTGGGGCCTTCCGATCAAGGCTGGTCGGCGTGATGTCGGGCGAGCGGCGGGGTACGGCAGCCGCCGCGATCCGCGGCGCGCTTTCGATCGCGTCGGTCGGCTTCCGTCTCGCCTATGGCCTGCGGCGCTTGGCCTACTCGATGGGGGTGGTCCACGCGGAGACGGTGGCGGCGCCAGTCGTATCTGTCGGCAATATTACCGCCGGCGGCACCGGGAAGACGCCGTTCGTCATATGGCTGGCGACCAGGCTGGCCGGCGAAGGCAGGCGCGTGGCGGTGCTGCGGCGCGGCTACGGCGCGCCTGGTGGCGGAGAAGACGAGGAGACGGTCCTTGTGCGGAAGGCGGCGCCGGGTACGCTGGTCCGTGTCGGCGCGGACCGCGTCCGGTGCGCCGCGGAGGCCGTCCGCGAGGGCGCCGACTGCCTGATCTTGGATGACGGATTCCAGCACTGGCGCCTTGCCCGGGACCTCGACGCGGTTCTCGTGGACGCCACGTGCCCCTTCGGCTTCGGCCACATGCTGCCCCGGGGCCTGCTGCGCGAGCCGCCCGAGGCGCTTTCGCGCGCCGGCGCCATCGTCCTGACCAGGGTGGACCTCGCAGACGAAGCAACTCTGCGCGCGATGAAGGAACGCATCGCGAAACTCGCGCCCAGCGCGCCAATGGCCGCCGCCCGCCACCGACCGGTCGGACTTTCGCCCGTCTGGGGCTCCAGCGCACCCCAGGCTGGCGCGCCCCCGGGACTATCCGGCAGCGGCGTCGTCGCCGTCTCGGCTATAGGAAACCCTTCGGCGTTCGCCGGGACACTGGCCTCAGCAGGCGCCAGGGTACTCTCGGAGATGAGGTTCGACGATCACCACTCGTACCGCGAGGAGGACGTAGAGGAGATCGGGCGCGAGTGCGAACGGGTCGGGGCCGACTTCGCGGTCGCCACGGAAAAGGACGCCGTGAAACTGGCTGCGCTGCCACCGTGCCACCGGCCGGTCCTGGCGCTCCGGGTCTCGATCGAATTTCTGGAGGGCGAGGAGGCGCTGCTGGGTGCGGTCCGCGCCGCGCTCGTCAGAGGGGACGCCCGGAGGGGAGACGGACATGGAGTACGGATGCCGGCGGGAGACCTGAGCGCGAAGGCGTAAGACGTAATTGTTTGCCGCGTTCAGGTAGCGGCTGCCATATTGTATTGGTGCGCCGAACATGGCAACAGTGACACTGCTGCAGACAAGACCGCTCTGTCGCTGCGCCCCCAATATATGGGCACGGCAAACAATTACCGTAAGACGATCGGGAATGCGTCCGGAGGCGCACAGCGCGAGGGCGCAGCCGCCAGTGTGGGGGGGCAGTTCCGCCCCCCTGCTCCAGAGCGTCGTCGCCGGCGTGACTGCTGGCGCAGGGGCAGCCCGCGATCCGCGGGAGACCGCTCGCTTAACTGTCCGGTAGAAGAGCGGGCCGGTCGGCAACGCCTCGCCCATCCAATGCTAGCCTCCGGTAGAGGGTCGCTGCCGTTGCCGACCACCGGACGCGGAAGACGGGCGGGGCGGAAGCCCGCCCCGCGAATGGATCCGCCAGCGGATATCGCGCCGGACGGATCCGCGCGGCAAGGTGGAGATAGAGGATGCCCGGAGATCCGATGCGGGACAATCCGGTATTTTCTTGCGCAGCCGGACTGCGACGCGCCATGTCCGTCATCCAATGGGCGCTGATACTGACAGGCGCGGCCTTCCTGGCAGCGGGCGGAATCATGGCGCCGGCCATCAGCAGCATCGGCGTCTTTCCGGAGGCTGAGGCGCGGACGATGCGGCTGGTCGGATTCCTGACTCTCGCATCCGGCCTGGTCTTCGGAATCGCATGGCGGCGCGCGTTCCGGGTCGTCTTCCGCCGGAAGTTCGGCGGACCGCCTCCTCCGCCATGACCGCCAGGGCCCGACCGCCCTCTCCTCTGCAGGCGTCCGCTAGTCGCCTGCAACATGCCGTCCGGAGCCGGCGGGTGGCCGGTAAAGAAGCGGCATGTGTCGTATACGGCCGGACGCCCGACGCCGCCCGGTCATGGGGAGGCGCTTACTTCCCCCCCCGCCACTCTTTCCGCGGCGCCCGCGCTCTCCTTCGGCGGGAGGCGTTTCCTTTCCGGTTTTCGCCCCCTTTCTTCCGGCGCCCCCCTCCGGCGGGCCGGCCGGCGCCCGGTACGGATCATCAGCGGCAAAGCCTCGTCTATGGTGTTTACGAGGTGGAATTTCATGTTTCTGGTGAGCGACCTGTCCATCTCAGCCACGTCGTCGCGGTTCTTGGCCGGAAGGATTACGTTCGTTATCCCGGCCCGTCTTGCCGCCAGGACTTTTTCCTTTATTCCTCCGACCGGGAGTATCTTGCCGCGGAGCGTAATTTCGCCGGTCATGGCGGTATCCGGGCGCACGGGGCGACCGGTAAAGAGCGAGACCAGCGAGGCCAGTATGGACAGGCCGGCGGAAGGCCCGTCTTTCGGCGTGGCGCCTTCCGGAACGTGGATGTGTATATCCTCATCTTGCAGAGAGAGGTCCTTGATGCCCAGGCTTTCCGCGTGCGACCTGATGTACGATAGCGCCGCCCTGGCGGATTCCTGCATGACCTGGCCAAGATGACCTGTCAGCAGCAGTCCGCCTCTGCCCTTCATACGCGTGGACTCTATGAAGAGTATGTCGCCCCCGGTCTCGGTCCACGCCAGCCCGACCGCGACGCCGGGATCCCTGGTGCGCTCCGCGGTCTGGATATACAGCTTTTCGGGCCCCAGCAGGGGCTTGAGATTGTCCTGCCCGACAGGCCGGGGGATCTTCCTGCCTTCCGTAACGCGGAGAGCTATCTTCCTGCATATCGAGGCTATGTTGCGCTCGAGCTGCCTGACGCCGGCCTCGCGCGTGTAGCCGCGCACTATCGCGAGGATAGCCGCGTCCTCTATCTCCACTTGGTCGGGTTTAAGTCCGTTCTCGCGGACCTGGCGTGGTATCAGGTAGTTGCGGGCTATCTGGAGCTTTTCCTCCTCGGTGTACCCCGGCAGCGATATTGTTTCGAACCGGTCGCGCAATGCCGGCGGCACGGTATCCATCACGTTGGCCGTGACGATGAACATGACCTTCGACAGGTCGAACGGAACGCCCAGGTAATGGTCGGTGAAACTGAAGTTCTGTTCCGGATCGAGCACCTCCAGCAGAGCGGAGGCCGGGTCGCCGCGGAAGTCCACGCCAAGTTTGTCCACCTCGTCCAGCATTATCAGCGGGTTGGCCGATCCCGCCCTGCGTATCTCCTGGATTATCTTGCCCGGGAGCGCGCCGACGTAGGTGCGCCGATGACCCCGTATCTCCGCCTCGTCCCTGACCCCGCCCAGCGAGAGCCTGGAGAATTTCCTGCCGAGGGCCGAGGCAATGGACCGCCCGAGCGAGGTCTTCCCCACACCCGGAGGGCCCACAAAGCACAGGATCGGTCCGCGCCCGGCCGGGTTCAGTTTGCGCACCGCCACGTACTCGAGTATCCTGTCCTTGACCTTCTTCAGGTCGAAATGATCGCGGTCCAGGACCCGGCGGACCCGACTGATATCGAAGTCGTCCTTCGTGTATACCTCCCACGGGAGGTTGACCATCCAGTCGAGGTACGTCTGCGCGACGGAATATTCCGGCGAGAAGGGCGATATCCGCTCGAGCCTTGCGACCTCGCGCTCGGCCTCCTTTCTCGCAGCCTCCGTCATCTTCGATTCGGCCAGCTTCCTCCTGATTTCCGCTACCTCGGCGGCACGCGGGTCCTCCTCCCCCAGCTCCTTCTGGATCGCCTTGAGCTGCTCCCGCAGGAAGTGCTCCTTCTGGCTGCGCCCGATCTGCTCCTGCACACGGCTCTGGATCATCGAGCCGATCTCGGCTATCTGCATCTCGCGCGCGAGGAACCCCGTCACCAGTTCGAGCCGCCTGACTACATTGAACTCCTCCAGGACGCTCTGCCGTTCAGCCAGGGGGAGATTCATGTGCCAGGCGATGAAATCGGCGATCTGCCCGGTGTCCTCCACGTTCATC
>JAOACM010000208.1 GCA_026417845.1 Planctomycetota bacterium
GTGCATGGCCGTAAATGCGGATACCACTCAGGCGATTCGAGAGAACCCTAGGAGGTAATCCGCGAAGGGTACGGGCCGGAGGCGACGGAGGGCCAACCTTCCCCTCGGAGTGCTTCTGAAGCCCGTATCCGGCCTTGTGGCTGCGGCCACGCATCCCCGCCAGCCGGAGCTCCGGTATTTTACCATTGAGCGGCCGGAACGATACGGGTACCATCCGCCGACAGCCCTGCAGCGATGTAACAAACGGACAAAGTAGCGCCTCCTGAGTCCTGATGGAGAACAGGAAGGTTGCTTTCTGCAGATTGGGAGCGGGGGAAGAACGGGGGTTGCCTGTCCGGGAGGGGATCCGGCGATGGATCGTCGCGCGCTGTTGTTGAAGTCGCTCAAGCGGCAGTATCCGGAGGAGGTACCGGTGTCCGTGGGCATTCTACCCGCCGCCTGGATGAAATACCGCGATGCGCTTTCCGCTATCGTGAAGGCCCATCCCGGGGTGGCATGTCATGATCCGCAGGGGGAATACGACAAGGTCGGCGGGACCTACGTCGAAGGGAAGCACCTGGATGCGTGGGGCTGCGAATGGAGCAACATCCACACAGGTATGGAAGCCCAGGTGACGGGGCACCCATATGCGCGGCGGGAGGACATCTGGAAGCTGAAGGCGCCGGAAACCGACGAAAACCTGCCGCACGGGTTCATGTTCCTGCGGCTGACCTACCTGCGGGGCTACGAGGAGGCGATGCTTGATTTCGCGGAAGAGCCTCCGGAACTCAATCATATGATCTCCATCGTCCGCGATTACAATGTGGGGCAGATGAAGAAACGGGTTGCGAAGATACCAGCCGGGGAAGAGAGAATCATCTATGTCGGCGACGACCTCGGCGCGCAGAAGAGCCTTCCAATAAGCCCGGCCAAGTGGCGGAAGTATCTGAAACCCTGCTTCGCGGCGATATTCGCCCCGGCCAGGGAGGCCGGCCATCATATTTACCTGCATACCGACGGGCACATACTTGAGATAATCCCCGACCTGATTGAGGTCGGCGTCGAGGTGATAAACCCGCAGTTCCGCGCCAATGGGCTCGACGGGCTGCGCAAGGTCTGCTTCGGCAAGGTGTGCGTAGATCTGGACCTGGACAGGCAGATGTTTCCCTTCTGCAGGCCGCAGGATATCAGGGATCAGGTCCGTGAAGCGGTCGAAAAGCTGGGATCGCCCGAAGGCGGTCTCTGGCTGAAGGGAGAGATAGGTCCGGACGTGCCGCTGGCGAACGTGGAGGCCATATTCGAGGCGATGGATGAGGCGCGGACGGCATTTTCGAATGCGCGCCGGCAGGCATGACGCTCTGGGGGAATGGAACGCCGGGCGGAGATCCCGGAGGCGGATGCATGACCCGTCGCGAACGGCTTATGGCCACGTTGAACGGGCGGCCCGTAGACAGGCCCCCGGTCAGTTTCTATGAGCTTGACGGGCAGCAGAATCCGGACGATCCCGACCCGTTCAATATCTTCAACCATCCGTCGTGGCGGCCGCTTCTGGACATCGCCCGTGAAAAGACGGACATCATAGCCAGGCGCGGCGTTCCTCTTAAAAACAAGCCGCCCGATCCCGCGGCGGAACTGAGGAAGGTCGAGACGTTCGAGGACGAGAAAGGCAGCCGGCACACCGTCACCACCATTCGCGCCGGGAAGCGGATACTTACCGAACGCACTCGCCGGGACCGCGACGTGGACACGGTCTGGACCGTCGAACACCTGTGCAAGGACGTCGAGGATTTCAGGGCCTGGCTGGAGCTTCCGGAGCGCCCGCCGGGAGGGGAACCAGATGTCGGGCCTTTTCTTGCAATGGAGGCGCGGATCGGGGATGCCGGCATAGGCATGATAGATTGCGGCGATCCTCTGTGCGCGGTCGCCCCTCTGTTCGACATGGGGACTTTCACGGTAATCGCCCTGACGGAACAGGATCTGTTCCACCGGGCGCTTGAGAGGGCATCAAGGGAGATACTGCCGAGAGTCGAGGCCGTGGCGAAGGCGCTCCCCGGCAGGCTGTGGCGTATAGTGGGTCCGGAATACGCCTCGCCGCCCTATCTTCCGCCGGCGCTCTTCCGCGAATACGTCGTGCGCTACGATAAGCCCATGGTAGAAATAATCCACAGATACGGCGGCTTCGCCCGGATACACTCCCACGGCAGGCTGAAGGCCATACTGGACGGCATATGCTCCACCGGCTGCATGGGGCTGGATCCTATAGAGCCGCCCCCGCAGGGCGACGTGGAGCTGTCCTATGTCAGGCGCAAGTATGGAAAGCAACTCGTTCTGTTCGGCAATATCGAGGTAAGCGACATAGAGACGCTGCCGACGGACAGGTTTGCGGAAAAGGTCGAAAAGGCGCTGCGGGAAGGGACGGAGGGCGAAGGGCGCGGCTTTGTCCTCCAGCCCTCGGCCTGCCCCTACGGCAGGGTGCTGTCGCCGCTGACGCTCAGGAACTACGAAAAGATCATCGAGCTCGTCGGAAAATTCTGATGCGACGGCCTTTGCCCGCGGCTCCGCTTCTTCCGGCGGGGCCCGTCCTCCGCGACGGGAAGCGGCATCGAGTCGGCCCGCGCGCCCGATGCGCAGATCTCCCAGAGGGCATGCCTCCTGCCGCCGGAACAGGAAGAACCGGAAAGCGCGTCCAAGCCGGCCCCGGGATTATTTCTTCGGACGCGGACCATAGTGTGGCTGGGGATCGCCCAGTTCGATCGCACCGAGGTCCGGAGCCTTGCCCTTGAACCCGTCGTTGAAATTCGGAAGAACGACGCCCTTGTCTACGGCGTCGGAGCCTTCCTTCAGGCGGAAGTCGAGTTCCTCTCCTTTGAACGTGGTGTTCGGATCCGCCGGCGGCGTCAGCCCGCTCGCGAAGCATGTCTCCGGATTGATAATGTAGGCCCCGATGTTTTTGTAGAGCACCCCCGCCGCCCTGGCATCCTCCCATGTCTTGTAGCCCTTTCCGTTCCACCTGGCGAACTCGCCCTTGAACCCGCCCCACCCGTCCGAATCGAAGTCGCAGCGGGTCATCCGGCCGGTGGTCGGGAGCGCCGCCCCGCCGGTGCCGAGGAACAGGTTGTTGCGAGTTACTATATCGCTGACCGTCTCGTTGGCCGGCTGTATGACGAAACACGGACCGTTGCGGAGGCAGGTGTTGTGGAAGATCAGGACGCCGCTGGTATCGTTGTGGAGTTTGAATGGCGAATAGGTGGCGTTGTAGATGACGTTGCGGAAGAAATACAGGGGGCCGCCCTGCGAGGGCTGGGCGGTGATCCCGTGGGCCACGTTGACGATGCGATTGCGGAACACCCGGATGTTGGTCTCGCCGTAGTCCGCCTCGAACCCGTCATCCGTAGCGATGTGAACGTCGTTGTTGTGTATGTCGCAGGCCGACCAGTTACCGTGACCCGTGCCGTGGGTGCCGTCGCCGAGATTCTGCATCCTGTTGTAGCAGACCACGTGGCCGGAACCGCTCATGTAGGTGGCGCAGTACGCTTCGATCCCCTTCGTCCTGGGCCACGTGGTCGGGCCTGTGAACACGTTGTCGCTGATGAAGTGGCCGCGCGAGACGTTATAGCCTCCGTTGTGCGCAACGAACCCCTTCTCCATCTTCTGGAACCTGCAGCGGCGTATGACCCAGTTGGATCCCTCGTGAGCCACGATGGCGTATTGTCTGCCCTGTATCGTCATCTCCTCCAGCCATATGTGCTTTATCTTGTTGGCGCTTATCAGGCGCCCGCCGGTTTTCTCGTCACCGCCGCCATCTATTATGGTTTCATCGGTACCGGCGCCGCGGAATATGATCGGTTTGCCCGGTTCGCCGCTCTTCGTGAAATTCAGCGTGCCCTTGACCTCGTAGCGCCCCTTCTCGAGCAGGAACAGGTCGCCCGGCTTCATTGCAGCGACGGCGGCCTCTATCCCTTTGAACGGGTCCTCCTTCGTGCCGGACCCGCCGCCCTCGCCCGGCGCGACGTACCGGACGCTCATGCCCGGCGGTTCCTTCGGCTCGCCGATGGTACGCATCTTGAGCGTCTTTTCCGCGTCGCCGCCGTCCGGGTCTTTCAGGGAAAGCTTTACCTCGTAGACCGTGTCGGGCTCGAGGTCCACTACGCTGCCGGCGAATATCCACCCTCCCGGCAGCCTGTCCGCTTTTATGGAGCTGTTGCTGAAGTTCCATTGCCCCTTCTGGTCGCCGGTTACCGTTCTTTCGGTCCTGAAGAGCGGATAGCCCTTCTTCCAGTCCGCATCCCCCGCCTTGCGGTACTGGACCTCGACGACCGCGTTGGCATTGTCATCGCCCTTGACCGGCCACCTGACGGCCAGACAGTGGAGCGTGGCCGGTTCCTCCTGGACATCCATAGGTTCAGAGCCGTCGCCGGCCGCCAAGGGGGCCGCGGCCAGCCACGAGGAAGCAGCCAGCACCGCAAGTACCGAACCTCCAGCGATCGAACCTCTCATTTTTCGCCCCTCCTCTTCCCAGAGCACCCCTTCGACCCTTCCTCAGGCCCGACCCGGCAGGGCTTGCCCGGAATCCTCCGCCTGCCGTCCCGGCGTCCGGCGCGCCGCGGGGGCTGGTTTACCTTATCGCGCACTCTTTTTCGACGGCATAATGGAGCGCTATCTTCAACACCCAGCCATTGACCTGGTCGGCCACGTAGCAGGCGGTGTCTGTAGCGCAGACCACCAGCGGCCAGCTCATCGGCAATTCGGGCTTCGGGACCGGACTCCCGGGACCGCGCGAGTCCATGTTCCCGTAGCGGCCGAGGCGTATTATCCTGTTGCCGTTGGAGTCGGCGATATCCACGGAGGCCCGCATCGAGTCGGGGATGTAGAGGCGGTCGAAGCCGTCCATGCCGAAGCGCGCGGATTGACAGTTGCAGCGCGAGGACTCGATATCCTTCTGGTGCATCTGCGAATACCCGTAGCGAACCCACACGGCCCCTTCGATGCGGCATCGGTGGAAGTGGGAGTAGTTCGTGGCCATGTACGGGCCTTCGGGGTCCGATACCAGCCGCCCGCCTTCGGGCTTGAACTTCACGATCGAACCGTACATCTGGCGATAGAAGAACCACGGTTCGGGCGCGGCGCCCGACGAAGGCAGCCTGCCTTCGAACCACTTCGGATACGGTTCGCCAAACGGCTTTACCGCCAACCCCATGTAGATGCAGCCGCGGCGGTCAACCTGGACGCCCGACCCGGATACGAGATGGTTCTCGACGAACTCCAGCTTCTTTATTGTCCCGTCCGGAGCGATCCGCGACAGGGTGGTCTCCGTGTTGCCGTGCGGGATGTAGTGGTGGACGAAGTATATGTCGCCGTCCGGCCCGACGCAGTGGCCGCGGTTGGAGTTGCCGTGTCCGCCGTAGAGCTTCGGCACCTCCATCACGCCTTCCTTGAAAGGCAGGCGCTTGCCGTCGGGACTGTACTTCCACAGGGCATTCGATCCGCCCCCCGATCTGACGTAGAAATTGCCGTCCTTCCCAATGGCGATCTCGCCGCCCCATCCATCAGCGTTCTCCAACCTTATGTGGCGCAGGAATTTGCCTGTCTTCCCGTCGAAGACGTGCCACTTGCCGACTATGATCTCTTCTGTCTTCGGATTCACGGTCATCAGGTGCCCCTCAAAGCCGCAGGAAACGTCCGAGTAGGGGCCGGAATGCATCTTGTGGAGGTTGCCGGCGATCTCCAGAGAGTCTCCCTTGTCGAGCACCTTGTCGCCGTTGGCAACCCAGACGATTGGAGGGTCGGCGTCCGGGACGACGGCGAGGGCGAAGTTGGAGGAACCGCCCTGGAGACCGACCCTGGCCGCGGGCGATGTGTCGGCCGGCGATTTGAATTTGACCAGCGCGTATCCCTTGCCACCGTCCGGCTTGCCGACCGCGTAGATCGCCCCGGTCTTACTGTTTACCGCTACGTTGCGCGGATCGGGGAGAGATATCTGCCTGAGCGGTGAGCCGTCGGGCCGGAAGACGGCGATGCGGCCGTTGCCGGAATCGGCCACGAAGATGTTGCCCTCGGCGTCCACGGCCAGGCCCAGCGGTCTGTTCAGGCTTCGCTCGTCGCGCCCCGCCTTCGTCGGATCACCGATGAACGGCTTGCGGAAAAGTTCCGTCAGGTCCGGATCGTCCCACTTGACCCGGTAGACTGCATGGTGGAAATCTCCGCCATCCCACATGTACCGGCCTTTGAGACCCGTCACGTACACGTACTTGTCGTCGGGAGACAGAGCGATGTAGAAGTCGCCGTCGAGCTGGTAGCGCGATATCTGCGGGCCTAGGAAGTCGGCCGGGATGCTCCCGTCGGCGCCGATCTTGAGCAGCCTCCGGCCGTGCCCCATGCCCCGGAACGTCATGTTCGACATTATTATGTGCCCGTCTCTGGTCATGGCCGGCTGCTGATCGGGTATACCCGGCGTCTGCGGCAGCAGGGAATGGTTCAGACCTTGGTAGATTACGGGCAACCAGGAGCCATCGGGCAGCGGTATCGGTCTGGCGCCGGCGAGTTTCGAGAGCGGCAGGTTCGGAGGGAAGGGGTATATCTGGCGCAGATATCTGCCCCCGGAGTCGAAGGCGCGGATCCAGCAGCCGCCCCAGCCGTGGTCCACCGACACCTCGCCGGTCATTACGCACAGTGCCCCGTCGTTTCCGGCAACTATGCCGCGTATCCCTCCGATGCCGGGCTTCCAGCCTATGATCCGGTCGAACTTCCCCCGCAGCCCGAGGCCGACCTTCACGCGGCATTTCGAGACGTCCACTTGGTTCCCATCGTCGTCCTTGCCGTCCCAGACCAGAGTCTGCTCGAGCGAATCGGGAACGAACTGAGGCGGCGCGTTTGGCCCCAGGGCGCCGGCGTCCAGATGACGGACCATCCTCCCGGCTTCGTCTTCTATCCACACCGCCGCGTCGCAATATTCCTTCACCGCGAAGGTGATCCTGATCCGGTCGCCCTGTCTGACAGCAACCGGTCCCTTCGCAAAGGCCGGCTCGACCGGCGGGCCGTAGCCGTCCTCGACATCGGCGGACCGGGGCTTCGGCGGCTCGGGTTTCCAGACCTTGAGCCCTGCGGCGGCGAGATCCATCCCCTTTGAAGATAGGAACGTCGCCAGCTTCTCCTGGACCAGGTCCGCCTTCTCGAATATCAGGTTTCCGAACCACTCCGGCGTGTGCGGCGAGCCGATCGGGTTGGGCTGCCACATGGTATCCCAGTTCATCCAGCCGGGCGTCTCGTCCATCGCCGGCCGCCTGGCCCACCTGCTGCGGCCGAAGTTGGCGCCCCAGAGGATCGGGCGTTTCCCCTTTTCGATACCCATATCCTCGAACGGGATCTTCAGCTCGGCCGTCCACCTGTCATCGCCCACCGCCGTCTTCAGCACCAGCCCCTTCGGATCCCAGCTCAGGTCGTTCTTCATGTATCTCCTGGTCATCTTCCCGCGGCTGTTGAACTCGATGTGGATGTAGCGGTAATCCGCCGTCCTGCCCGGATCCAGGAACACATCCACAACGTCATCGGTCCACAGTGCGCCGGAGTCCAC
>JAOACM010000209.1 GCA_026417845.1 Planctomycetota bacterium
CCTTCGTAGCCCAGCGCTTTGAGATGGTCCAGCATTTCCTCCAGGCTGTACTCGCACAGCACGAGATTGAACACGCTGAATTTCACGGTCCATCCTCCCATCTTCATCCGGTGCTACATGCCTGCTGGAGTCGTTCCAGTCATGGCGTTTGCGCTGTAATTGGTTGCCATCCGATATGGTGGTGGTGGGGGGGGCGCGAAGCGCATGTGCAACACTGCTGTGTCCTCCTCGATCGCGCCACTACAGGCAGCTGCCCTACGCCTGAACCTGGCAGACAATTACGCGCCTACCGATCGGCAAACCACCATATCATGGACTCCGAGAACCGCCACGCCGGATCGAAATAGCCTGCTACTACAGGACGGTTCGTATCGTCGGTATCCCTTTCGGGCGTGAACACTATGAAGTCGGGCAGGAAGTCCCATTTATGATTGAAGGACATATGCCCGCCGTATGGGTGTCCGCAGAATACCGCGACCATGGTTCCGGGCCGGTCAGGGTCGGGGTAGCAGAACGCCAGCCCGCGTCCCGCCAGCGATACGCGCCTGCCGTTCACATCCGCCTCTGTTTCATCGAACCGGATGGGCAATTTCGGCGCCAGTCTCGCCAGCACCTGGTTGGTCGCCGGCGTTCCGAAGAGGACCCAGTTCATTGACTCGACCGGCCGGGGATCGGCGAGCACGCCGGAGTCGTCGAATATGCGGGGTGTTCCCTTTGCGAAGGCTCGCCAGTCGCGCGCGAAGGCGCGGACCGCGGCGTCAACCCGCACCCGGGCGGCATCGTCGCCTCCCGTTCCCCGTATTACGGCAAACGGGCGGCAGAAGACCTCCCTTATCGGGCCGGCCAGACGGGCGGTTTTTGCGAGCGCAGGCCGGGCGGTTTCCTTCCTGCAGAAGAGGAGCCGGCCGGAGGCGGCATCCGGAGCGGCCGCTTCGAACGTCCCTGCCGCGATGCCCGGCATCCTTACGCTGCCGGACATCCAGGCCCGGACGGCGCTCAGACCGTCCTGATCGAACAGGCTGAAGGCTGCGACATTTCTGACGGACGATACGGTCAGCGTGCCGCCGGTCCATTCGGCGGTGACCGTGGCGTCGGACAGCCAGTTCTCAACCGTCTCCACACCGGCCAGCGGACCGCGCGCGTATTTCGGCGAGTGCGCTTTTGCCGTCTGTTTTCTCATCGGCGCGAGCCGGCGGCGCATCAGCCAGTCGAGAGGTTCGCGGGTGCCGAGGATGTCGAATCCGGTCCAGTGGTCTCCTTCAAACGTCCTGAGCTCCATGGCGGCGCCGGCCCCTATGGCGGCGAGGCGGTCGGCCAGCAGCTTCGGCTGCTCCGGAGGGATGATCGAATCGCCGGTCGCCTGATAGACCAGCGCTGGCGTGGAGGCGATGTTTTCGGCGAGGTCCAGCGGATTGTCCTGTTCGATCAGCCATCGTTTGAACGGATGGACATCCTCCCGGCGGAGGTTCCGCCACCGGTAGTAGTCGGTACGGCCGGCTATCACTACGGAGGCCGCGAAACGTCCGGGATAATGTCCGGCCAGCGTGTACGCTCCGGTTCCCCCCATGGAATAACCATAGAGGTAAACCCTGGAGGGATCCACGGGATACAGGCGTTTCATCTCGGCGATGACGTCGAGGACATCTTCCTCCCCGATAGAGACGAAGTCCGTGTTGCCACGGCCGAACGGCACCGCCATGATCGCCCCCGCCGCCCCGATGGCGGCTTCGAATTCCGGCATCCGGTCCACCCATTTGTGCTTGTCGTAGGATGGCACGTAGCCGTGGAGGTAGACGACGAGCGGATATCCGGTGCCGTCCCGTGCCTTCGCCGGGTCGCAGCTCTCCGGAACGTAGACGAGGTAGGGTTGTGCCGATCCGTCTATGGAGCTGGTGTAAGCGCGTTCAATGAAGCCCTTCCGTCCGGCCAGCGGCTGGCGTCCGACGCGCGCCTGGGTCAGTGCAGCCTCGGCCTCCTCGATCGCCGCCTCCCACTGCTCGCCGGCCTCCGATCCCGGGAACTCGCCGGCTTCCATCATCCTTTCGGCCCAGAGGCGCGCCTTTTCGGCCTTCAGCCTGGCCAGAGGCAGATCAAGGCGCAGGCGGCGCTCCTCGTACACCGCGAGCTGTTCCATCGCCGCGGCCGCTTCGAGGCAGGCCTGGGGATTGTAGATCCGCAGGTCGCAGAACCCCACGTCCGAGCCGTTCAGGCGGAAGCGTATCCTGAGCAGACTCGTCGCCGGCAGCGCTTCCCCGGTCTCGATCGCAAAGCGCCACGGCCTGGCGGGCAGTTCCGCCAGCGGTCTGGCGTCCAGTCTTTCCTCGCGGAGCGGCGGGCCATCATGGGATGCGATCAGGGAAACCGACGCGGCGATCCCGCCGTCCACGTCCACGCAGCCGGCCTCCAGCGAGACCGTTCCCCTGATTTGCGAACCGGGCCGGAGGACCGTCGAGCCGATCGAGACGCGCATGCACGACGGCAAAAGCCTTTCGGGTCTGGCGGCGGCGCCCTCGTCGGCCGGCAGCAGGATCGTGTCGGCGGCGGGCCTCCCGTCGGTGCCCGCTATGCCGACGAAGAATCCGATCTTTCCGTACCTGGGTTCGGCGAACACATACAGGGGCGTTTCGCCGGCGGGCAGCTCGACGCGGGCCGTCCTTATATCCATCCATCGTTCGTACTGGACCGGGACCTCCAGTACCTTCCTGCCGCCGACGTACACGATCGTCGTGCCGCAGCCGCCGGCGGTGATCAGGCGGCGCCCGCCGGCTTTCGAGGAAACGATCGCAGCCGCGCAGCACCAGCCGGATACCGGGCCGGATGGAAAGGCGCCCCGGCCCACGACGGGCGAGTCGCTCAGGTGCAGGCGCCAGGGACCGGCCGGCCCGTCGGCGCCCGCCGCCGGGATGGCGCCCGCCGCCGTCTTCTCGGCGGCGGCCCTGGGACCGGACGCGGGACCGCACACGAGCCAGCCGGTGACGCATCCTTCGCGGCCCAGTCGCATCCTGACCGTCTGCCTGCCGCCGGCGGACCCTTCGCCAGAAACCGCTCCGCTGTCAGGTCGTTCACCGCCGGCAGCGGCGTGGACGGCCGCCGTAGGGAAGGCGACCGCTATAGAAGCGGCCGCGATCAGCAACGCCGCGGCGGCCCGCTCGCCATTCATTTCTTAGTCGCGCTCCTGCGGAAGGACTTCAGGATATATTCCATCAATGGGCGGTTGTAATCCTTGAACATCGAAGCGCACGTGTACTCGAGCTTGACGATCTTCGCTCCCCCTTTGTCCTCCCTCACCACGCCGAAATAGACCGCGTGGAACAGCCTGCCGTCATCGTAGTGGCAGCCCAGAAAATTCCCTGCGCCCGTGGCGAGGGAGATATTCTTATCGAGGAACTTCGCCTTTCCGCTCTGGAAGTCGGACTGGGCGTTGAGCTTCGTCTCATTCTCGCGGTAAACTTCGTTAGTGGACGGCTCCTTCCTGGACGGGCCGGTCGGGGACGCAGTCACCGCGGAAAAAGTGAAAATGGGCGATCCGGGCGTTTTGACGCCCCTGAATATCTGCGCGCCGGCGGACCAGTTCTCCGGGATCTGGACTTCGTATCCCGCGCCGTATCTGGTGGCCCACGCTACCTTGGAGACGTCCGCTACGCCCTTGCCAAGAATAGTCTCCCACTCCTCCGCGGAATAAGACCCCGGCAGTCCGGTGTAGTCCCGCAGTATCTGGAAGCCGCTGCTCTGGACGGCCGGATCCTTCTCCTCCTTGAGGGCCTGGACCAGGGCGCTCATGGCCTCGGCAGTCCCGACGGCGCCATATATCTTCATCGCGCGCAGGCGTATGACCCTGTTGTCGCTCTTCAGGAGTTCGCCCACGTGTTCGAGCCCCTTCGCGCCGTAAGAGGCCACCACGCCGATCAGCCTGTCAACTATCCGTTCGTCGGCGGTCTTCAGCACGTCCACGAGCTGCGGAACCCTCGCGGGGTCCTCTTCCATCACGAAGACATGCACGAGCATGCCCGCGATGTCGGCGGTTTTGCTGCTCTTCAGGAAACTTATCGCGTCGTCAATGCTCTGCGGGTCGCGAAGGTTGAGCATTTCCCGCGCAGCGAGGGCGGCGACGGCCTGGTCGCCGCCGGCCATGGCGCGGAGCAGCGCGGCGCGCCCCTGGGGAGAACCCGATCTCGCCGCGGCGGCGTCCAGGAGCACCGCGCCACGCCTGCTGACCGGTTTCGCGTTCCTGGATGAGGGTGCCTTGAGCGACATTATGAGGTTGTCGTCCGCTTTCGTCCCCGCCCTGGCCATCCACCTGACTGCCAGCGCCCTCAGCTCCGGATCAGGGTGCGGGGAGCGGGCCCAGAGCCCCAGCTGAGTCCCGGCCTCGGAAGAGCCGCCGCCCCCGGCGATGGACTTGAGCCCCCACAGTACTATTCTGGTCTGGAGGTCGTCGGGCGGCAGCGATTCTATCGCCGGCGCCTCGAACTCCTCCATCGGCCCTGCCGCCAGCGCCTCGGCAGCCTCGTTCGCCGTCTCCCAGTCGGGGTCGAGCAGGGCGAGGCCGAGCGCCGCGGTCTCCAGGGGCCCGCGGTCCTTCCTGCCGAGCAGACGGCAGGCAAACGCCGCAAGTCTCGGCGTGGAAGCCATACATGTCACCGCCACGTAGGCGCGCGCCTCCTTCGGCGCGCCGGCCATTGTCGCGAGGCCTTCCAGAAGCTTCAATCTTGAGAGGTCGTTGGTATCCTCCAGGAGACGTTTGAACATCTCCAGTTTTTCCTTGTCCCCGGACTCGCCTGCCTTTATGCCGGCCGTCGCTTCCGTCTGACGTGCGAGCATCGCCCCCGCCTCGCGGTCCTTGACGGTCATGGCCGGTATCGCGCAGCGCAGAAATTCCGGCCACTTTGACGCCTTGGATGCGCGGCTGACGACGGCGGATGCCACCGCCTGCCTGGATACATTGGCGGCCAGCGCACGCGCGGCCGCCACGGCCACGACAGGAACGGGGTCGTCCATCGTTTTTATCAGGGGGTCGAGAGCGGCGTCGTCGAAGAGCCTCCCCCCCAGAGCCCGGGCCGCCGCCGCCCGCACGCGCGGGTCCTCGTCCTTCAGGCAGTTAATCGTCTGCTGGAGGAGCGGCTTGAGTCCCCCCTCGCCTATGACCGCACAGGCCAGCGCGCGCAGTTCCCGGTCCTCGCCCACCAGTGCGGCGCCCAGTACGGCCTCCGCCGCCGGACCCCCGCGCTGCAGCGCCTCGGAGGCCAGGGCGCGGAGAGGAAGGATGTCGGGGCCGGAGATGCCGGGCGGTTTCAGATAGGAAACGGCTACGGCGAAGGCGGCCGGCGTCCGCTGGGCCAGCAGGATCCTCAGCAGCGCCGCCCTCGTCTCGACGTCGCCTGCGTCAGGACGCTGGAGCGCCTCAGCCAGGAGTCCGGCTCCATCCCTGCCCATCGCCTGGATGTCGCGCACTGCCTTCTCGCGGGTCTCCGGGACCGCCATATCCTCCAGCGCCCTCTTGAAGCGCTCCTGGAGAGTCTCGGCGCGCTTACCGCCCTTGTCAGGCTGCCCGGCCGACGTCTCCTTTTTTGAGTCTTCTTTCTCAGTCGTTTTCTTCGTGCGCGGTCTGGAGGATCCGCTCCCGGATCCCGATCCGCCCCCGGAATCCCCTGTTCCGCCGGGCCCGGTCGCGACGTCCGTGGCGGCCGCGAAGTACCAGTCGTATACCGCGTAACATATGTAGAGCGTCAGCAGGGCAAGCACGCCGCAGGCCGCCCACTTGACCCATGGCGGCAGCCTTCCGGCCGCCTGTTCTCCACCCGGTCCAAGGCGGGTTCCGGCCAGGAAGTTGAATCCGCATTTGTGGCAGATTACATCGCCCTGTTTGACGGGCGCGCCGCATGAGGGACACGCCCCGGTTTGTCCGGGACCGGCCTGCTGACCTCCACCCGGCTTCGGGTGTCCCGGGACCGGCTCTCCATCTGCCGGCTCGAGCCGCAGGTCGTCCTCCTCGCGGCGCTCGGCCGCCATCTTCGCCATCGCCTGCTGTACGCGCGAGACCGGCTGAGGCGGAGGCTTGGGGGCGCCGAACTTCCTCCCGCCTCCTTCGGGCGCCGCGATCTTTTCCCCCGGCACGTGGAGCGTCTCCTGGCAGCTCGGGCATACTATGTCCTGTCCCGCCTTGGAATCCGGGACATTCAGCATCCGCTCGCACTTCGGACATTGCATCTGGATCATGACGAAACTCCGTTCAGCACGCCTTGCCGCCCCTGCCGACGCTTCCGGCGACATCCGCCCCGCCAGCCGGTATCCCGACCGCTCCCGCGGTGACGGCGTGCCGGCAGCCCGCCGCCCTGAATCCGGCACGCAATATCCCGAACCGGCAGCCGGCCTGAGTGTCTATCCAGAAACCTCCGGTGCACAGCTTATGCGCTCAGCGTTCCCTGCCGCCCGGCGGAGGAGTTTCTGGACAGGTTCTGAGAGCTTATCCAAAAACCTCCCGCCCCGAAGTGGGGATCGCTGAGCGTATAAGCTTCGCATCAGCGATTTTCGGACAGACTCTAAGAGCCTGCCCAGAAACCTCCATGCGGTCGGGCAGGATCGCTGCGGAAGCCTTGGCTGCCGGGGAGTTTCCAGATGGATTCTAGTCCTGAACTGCCCGCCCACCGTCTCCGAAACGTCAGCCGCTCCCGTCATCTGCCAGAGGCGCCAACCTCCGGCTGCGGGGGTCGCCCGCGCGACCGCAGCGTTTCCCTCACGGCGTTCAGAAGTCCCCCCGCCGCTATGATCCGACGTATCTCCTCGGGATATGCTTCGAACGCGAAGCGGTTCCCCCCGACCTTTATCATTCCCCCCGCGAGATCCACCTCGACCGCATCGCCCGTCCGGATCGCGCGGGCCGCATCGGGCGATTCGAATATCGGCAGCCCAATGTTGATGGCATTTCGGAAAAATATCCTCGCGAACGACTCCGCTATCACGCACGGGTGCCCCTGGGCCTTTATGGAGACGGGGGCGTGTTCTCTCGACGAGCCGCATCCGAAGTTCCTGCCTGCGACTATGATATCGTCCGGCCTCATAACCGCCACTATCGCCGGATCCGCCCCCTCCATGCAGTGCCGCGCAAGCTCCTTCTCGTCGGAAGTGAACAGATACCTTGCCGGTATGATCTGGTCGGTGTCTATGTTATCGCCGAACTTGACGGCGCGGCCGCGAATCGTGTTTGAAACCACCGCCTGCCCTCCGCGAAATCCGTTCCAGGGGTCTACATTCTCCCGTTCGAGAAATGTACATAGACAGAGGCCGCCTGACCAGAAAAATCCGCTCTTTTTGGTCGGGGAGGATGCATTACCGTAAATGCAGGGTCTTGGAGCGACCCGCAGGGAACGCGCCCCGTGGTACATATCCGGTCTGCGCCCTTCGAACCGGGCGAACGGGATAAGGCGGATCAGGTCTCCAGACCCCATACCTGTCTCTTATACACATCT
>JAOACM010000210.1 GCA_026417845.1 Planctomycetota bacterium
GCTCAAGTTCTCGGTCGGTAGCGACGCGCACCACCTGTCGAACCTGGCGGAGGCATGGGAATCGGCCGCTTCCGTGGCGCGGAAGGCTGGCTTTACGCACCGTGACATGTGGTTGCCGGCGCGCTGCTGGGAGGTCGCGGGCGCAGATATGGCCGAGCCGGCCCCGTAGCGGCTGGGAACGGCTTTGTTACATAAAATCGTAAGGCCTTGGCGCACAATGGCGCCGCCGCATCGGAGACATTTGCCCGCAACACGTTTTTCTACATAGACTTGCGAATTTAATACAACAAAGCTCCTGCTAAAGGCTAAACTCGAGTTCCGCAAGTTCGAAGTGGGCGATCTAATTGCCTTCCGGCTGCTGCGGTGCGGGCGGTTGCGGAGCGGGACTCGCAGCTGCTTTTTTAAGATGGTCCTCGGCCTCTGCTTTGAGGTCCCGCGCGGCGCAGAAGGCGGCCAGGGCCTTATGTTGTTCGGCGGTCGGTTCGTCAATGAACATTCTGTAGAGACCGTATTGATTGACCGGATCCATGTCGGCCCACGGCAGGTTGCTGCCGATCCTGTCTTTTTTCGCCTCAAGGATCACGTATTCCCTGGTGGCACCCTTGATCAGCCACTCCACGTCCCCGAATCCCTTTATCTTGGGGCGGAATCCCAGTTCCCTTGGCGCGGCCGCCGCCCCTGCCATCGCTTCGACGACCTTCTCATGCAGATCGCTCTGCAGTTTGACTCCCTCCATTGCCGCGCGTACCCCATCGCTCCATTCGCCTACGCCGGAGAACTGGTTTTCGGCGGCCCGGAGGGCGGTCATTGCCTCCCCGTATTTGAATTTCCTGCATTTCTCCGTAACGTCCTTCAGCACGGCGTCAAGTGCCGCCTGGCCCCGCTTCCTGACCTCCTCCATCTGTGCGGCGGCCTTTGTCTTCCGGTCGGCGTCCCTTGTCGCCTCGATGTACTTGCGCCATTCCGCGATGGCCCTTCCAAAGCTCTTATGGTCCTGCTCGGCCTTTTTGGCCGCGGCGGCGGCATCATCGAACTGGCGCTGGAGGGTGTCGTCTATCTCCCTGATGCGGGCATCAAGTTCCTCCTTGAGCGGGAAATCGGGATGCTCGCCGCGGAACTTGTCGAGCAGTTCGCGGGCGCGGATCAGGTTCCCGCCGGCGCTCTCGCCGGCCGCCTCCGCCTTGACCCGCACGTATTCGTTCATCAGCGCACGTTCCTTTTCGTCCTGGTCGAGCTTCAGGAGGCGTTTTATTTCCGCGTCGGCCTGCCTGGACCATTCGGTGCTCGGGTGGTCCCTTACCACTGCCTCCAGCGCCTCCCGCGCCTTCGCGCGTTCCTCGGCCGATCCCGTCGGGAGCGCCTTGGCGGCAGCCAGCAGTTTCCTGGCCTCGGCATCCCGCGCGGCGAGCCTGGCCCTGGCTATCCCCTGCAGGCGCGAGGCGACCGATTCGATCTCGGGGGCGCTCGGGAACCTCGATCGGAAGTCCGTAAGTATCTTCTCGGCCTGTTGCGAAGCGGGGTCGGATCTCAGAAGATCGTCCGCCCTGGCCAACATCTCCCGTCTCTCCCTGTCCTGGGCGTTGGTTCCGGGCGATTGGGGAGTCTCCTTCCTGTCGTCTTCCTTGCCGGCATCGTCCTCGATGCCGAGCTTTCTGACGGCGAGCAGGACCACGACGGCGACGGCCGCCACGCCCAGCATGCCGACCAGTATCATGCCGACGGTCCGTACCGGGCCGGCTCTGCCCGTGGTGCTCTCCACCTCTTCCTGCCCCGGTTTCCCGCGCTTCCGCTGGTCCTCCGGGCGGGCCGCGCGCATGATCTGCGAGTCGCCCTCGGCTATCCTCTCTATCCCCTCTGAAATGCCCTCCTGGACCTTCTCCAGGTCCTCAATGAGGCGTGTCATGTTCGCGTACCGCTTATCCGGCGACTTCGCCATCATCCGTTCGACCACGAAGCAGACCGGGTCCGGGACGTCCGGGTTCAGCTCCTGGATCGGGGGCAGATGTTCCTGAATGTGGGCGCGCAGCACCTCATGGGCGGTGCTGCCCGAGAAGGGCGTCGCTCCGGTAAGCATGTGGTAGAAGGTGGCCCCCAGGCTGTAGATGTCCACCCTGTGGTCCAGCTCCTTGCCGAGAGCCTGTTCGGGGGCCATGTAGTGGGGCGTCCCCATGACGCGCTTCCGCACGTCGCCCGCCTTGCCGCCATCGTCGAAGCTCTTGGCGATGCCCAGGTCGGCTATCTTCACTATGCCGTCCCTGGTGACCATGATGTTGTCCGGCTTGATATCGCGGTGGATGATGCCGTATTCGTGCGCGAACTCCAGGGCCCTGGCCGCCTGGAGGACTATGTCCACGGCTTTTTCCACGGGCAGTTTGCCGGTGCGCCTGAGCATCTCTTTGACGGACATCCCGTCTATATATTCCATCGAAAAGTAATGCCGCCCGCCGGCCTTGGACACGTCGTGGACGTGGATTACGTTGGGATGGTTGAGCTTCCCCGCCGCCCGCGCCTCCCGGATGAACCTGTCTATGAATTCCGGGTCGTTCGAGTACTTCTCATTCAACACCTTCAGCGCCACGATCCTGTCCATTGAGAGCTGGCGTGCCTTGTAGACGGTACCCATCCCGCCGGTCCCGATACGCTCCATTATCTTGTAGCCAGGTATCTCTATCGGGATGAGCTCGGCCTTCTCGTCTATCAACTCGAGTATCGTGTCGCCGATCTGTATCTTGTCGCCGAAATTAAGCTGTTTTTCTCCGGTTATCTTCTGTCCGTTGACACAAGTGCCGTTTCTGCTGCCGAGGTCCTTTATGTATACCTTGCCGTCGCGGATGCCGACCTGGGCATGCTCCCGCGATGCTTTCGGATCCAATATCGGGATCGGGTGAGCGCTCTTGCGGCCCATCAGCATCTTTTCGCCGTCTACGGTAAACTCGGCGCCAACGTTCCGACCCGCGCGGATTATAAGCCTTGCCACCTTGCCTCCTTTTGAGCGATATCGAGCTGTTCCGTATCGCGCCGAACCGCATCTCAAAAGCAAAAAGTACATTTCCAGCGCCCGGTTGTCAATTCGAATCCGGCGGCCGGGGCGCCGGGAACTTCGGCCCTTCCGGGAAACGGACCTGGACTGTCGGCCGCGTTAAGGTATATCGAAGACCGGTGCTGACGTGCGGCAAATCGCGGGGGGTGGTGGCCGGGGACGGTTCGGCGGTGCGCGTTGTGCCGGCGCCGCCGGTCGCCGGGCGCCCCCGGGGAGAGGTGCTTTCCGTGAGTCGCGAGACAGGGCCTGACGGCTGGCTGCTGACGGCCATCCAGGATCCTCTCCTCGAGGCGATCCTCGAGGAGGATGCCGGGCGCCGCGGATACAATCTCCGTCCTGTCAGATACCCGGCGCAGGCACTGGAGGCGCTGAAGACCGGCAGGGTCGCCGCGGCGATAGGAGACATGGATGCCCCCCATCTGCCGGGCATAGATATCCTGCAGATTGTGTCGTCCGTTTCTGGCGACATCCCGGTGGTGCTCGTCGGCGGACAGGGATCCGCGAAGATTGCCGTGGAGGCCATGCGGGAAGGGGCGTTCGCATTCCTGGCGAAACCGTTCGAGCCGGATTACCTGGTGGCCACGGTGCGGCGCGCGATAGAGATGTACGAACTCAGGAGAGAATTGCTCAAACTGAAGCAGCGCGATGATGCGGCGGCTCATGCCGCATCTTCAGGGGGTCAGCCGGCGCCGGCCGGCGGGGCCGGGTCGCCTCCCCGCATGGGCGGATCGCCTTGCGCGCGTATCGGTCCGATCGAACGGCTTCTGGAAGGGGGATCGAAGGAAGGCGACGCACGGCGGACATCGCTGCGCCGGGCCCTCGAGGCGCACGGATGGAATTTCGGACGCGCCGCCAAGGCTCTGGGGATGCCTCGGGCCGCGCTATACGAAGAGGCACGACGCCTGAACGTCCGCCGCGAAGACGGAAGCTGTCGCGGCGGAAGCGCATAGGAGTCGTAAGAGTCTATCCGGAAACTTCCTGCCGGGCAGTGGGGATCGCTGAGCGTACAAGGCGCGCGCCGGAGGTGTTCGGGCGGAATCTGAACGGCGGGCGGCCGTGCGTGGCGCCATAATACGGAATCGCGCGGACGGTCGCGACGGGAGCGCGACGTGCCGCCTAGGATAACGGTTTGCGCCCCCTGATCGCTTCCGCGAGAGTGCTCTTCTGCGCGAACTCGAGATCGCTTCCCGACGGGACGCCCTTCGCTATCCGCGTGATCTGTATGCCGCATCCCTTCAGCAGTCCGGCGATATGCTGCGCAGTCGCCTCGCCCTCCACCGTTGGACTCGTGGCGATTATTATCTCTCTGAATCCGCCCGCCTTTACCCGGTCGAGAAGCTTCGCGATGCGCAGGTCCTCGACCCCCACGCCGGACAATGGCGAGAGCCTGCCCATAAGCACATGGTAGCGTCCCCGATACTCGCCGCTGTCTTCTATGGCCGCCACGTCCCGCGGGGTCTCGACCACGCACAACAAACCATCGTCGCGCTTCGGATCCGCGCACAACGGGCAGACATCTTCCTCAGCGAGGCTGCCGCATTCCACGCACGGACGTATCTTCTCCTTAAGGTCGCGGATAGCATCTGCCAGGGCGAGGACTTCAGCGCGGTCGGCCTTAAGCAGGTGGAACGCCATCCTCTCGGCGCTCCGCCGACCAACGCCGGGCAGCCTGGAAAGCGCCTCCAGCGCGCGGTCAAGAGCCGGCAATCCTGAAGCCATATCGCCTCCGCATCGCCAGGTCCCACGGCCCGTGGCGCGCCGGGTCCCGCGAGGATGGATATGGCGCCACACGCCCGATGGGCTTCCGCCATGACCGGTGCCATGCGGAAACATACGGCAACGGCCTGGCCGGGAGTCGTACGCCGTCTTGCGCCGGACGTAGTTGCTTGCCGTGTTCGGGTAGCGGCTGCCGTTTGGAGCGGCGCGCCCGAACAGGGCGACAATGGCGTTACTGCAAGTAAGCCCGCTCTATCGCCGCCCACAATATATGTGACGGCAAACAATTACCGCCGGATGTATCAGTCATCCTCGTCCGTTCCGGGCATCGCCTGGGGCGGGTCGCTCTGCCTCCCGGAGAGATTGACCGTCATTACCTCGGCACCGAACTTTTCCAGAACCCTCCGAACATCAGGATCGGCCGTAGGGTCCGCCGCGGCAGAGTTTCCATGGCCGGTTCCCGGCGGACGATCCACGGGGCGGTCTTCCAGTCTGACCGCGCCTCCGGCATCGGGTCCCAAAGCCGATACGGAACCGGCTGACGCGCCTGTGTCTGCGATCGCTCCCCCCGCGGCGGGGCGCTCCGCCCCCCCCCGGCCTCCCGCCTCCCTGACCTCCACCGCCGCCATGCCGCCGGCTCTTCCGGCCCCCTCAATCATCGCCACCGATATCCTGACCGGCCTGCCGAGCAGTTCCGTCGCTGCCTCCTCCAAGGCATCCATTTCGGCCGGACCCGACACGGCCGAGACGTATTGCGGACTGCCGAATATCAGAGCAAGGGTATTGCCGGAAAGTCTCGCGCCGGCGATATGCGACAGGGCGATCCTGGCTATGCCGCAGAATCTCTCGACCAGCCGCGGCCATATCCTTTGAATCTCCGGATCCATCCCGGGCCTGGCGGAAGCGGGCATGCGGGCGCCGCCATCAACAGCGCCGTTCCCCGCCGCCGCAGCGGATGGTCCGGACGGGCCCGGAATCCCGACGGCGGGCGGCGATCCACGCCGGATTCCGTCGGCGGCCGGCCGCCCCGCGACGCGTCCTTCGACCGTCGTCCCCGGTCTTTCGAATGCCGGTCCCGCGCCGCCCTCCCCGCCTCCGGCCCCCGCCCCGTGTCTGCCCGCCGCAGGTCCCGACATGAAACCTTCCGGCGTCGCCGCGCGCTGTCCCCCGCGCCGAAGCTCGTCAAGCACGCGCGACAGGTCAGCCAGGTCGCCGATCCGGCATATCTTGAGCAGGGCCGTCTCCAGCGCGAGGCGGGCCATGCCCGAATCCCTCATGGCCTGCCGGGCCGCCGCCAGTACGTCTATCGCGAAAAGCCATTTCTCGATCGGGGCCTTAGGATGCAGCCGGACGATCCGGTCGAGCATGTGGGAGTATTCGGTCATCACAACCGATGATGGCCCGCAGCAGGCGCACATCACAAGTCCGCGGATGACGTTCGAAAGCTGATCGAGTATTTCGCCAGGCTGGGCGCCGGCATCCAGACAACCGCACAGCAGGTCGAGGGCCCGCGCCGGATCGCCGCCGGCGGCCGATTCGCAGATATCGAGCAGCACATCCTCGTCTATCGCGCCCGTTACCTGGCGGACGGTTTCCATCGTCACCTTCCCGCCGGAGAGGACGATGGCCTGGTCGAGCAGCCCCTCGGCATCGCGCATTCCCCCGCGGCTCAGCCTCGCTATTGCCGCCAGCGCCGCGTCCTCCGCGGTCGCGCCTTCCGCATCGCATATCTGCCTCAGCCGCTCGGCGATCTCCGCCGTCCCAAGCCGCCTGAAATCGAACCGGTGGCATCGGCTGATTATCGTCTCGGGCAGCTTCTGGGCGTCGGTGGTGGCAAATATGAACTTCACGTGCGGAGGTGGTTCCTCAAGGCTCTTCAGAAGGGCGTTGAAGGCGTGCGTCGAAAGCATATGGACTTCGTCTATTATGTATATCTTGTATCTTGAGCGGTTCGGCGCGTACCTGATCTCCTCGCGGAGCCTCTCCGCATCCTCTACCAGCCTGTGGCTCGCCCCGTCTATCTCGATGACATCCAGGTCCGATCCGTCATCCACAGCCCGGCACCTTTCGCACCGGTTGCACGGATCCGGCCCGGGGCCCTCGACGCAGTTGAGAGCCTTGGCGAGTATTCGCGCCAGCGATGTCTTCCCGACGCCGCGCGGTCCGGTAAACAGGTAGGCGTGATGGACGCGGCCGGACCTGAGCGCGTTCTGGAGCGTCAGGACCACGGCCTTCTGACCCACCACTTCCGAAAAGGATCGGGGGCGGAACCGGCGCGCAAGAACGATGTACTCGCCGGCGGCCGACCCGGAGCTGCCCCCGGCGGGATTTCCGCACATCGCGGCAGGCTTCCCTCCGGCGGCACTTTCCTTCCCGGCTGCTTCAGGGGAATCGGGTTCCGATCCGGACCCGGCGCGGGCGGCCTTCCGTCCTGCCATCCGAACCATCTCCCATTGAAAACAGACTCGAACGGTCCGATGCGCCTCCCCTGGCTCAGGCGGGCGCGGTCAGGCGCGCAGAGGCATGTCCGAAGGCCGAGCGGGATCTATTGCCCGCTCCCCCGGCGCGCCCGCCGGATCCTGCCCCAGCCGCCCTCCGCCGGGTGCGGACCACGTCCCCGCCGGGAGCGCCGGCATCCATCCACTTCCGCTCGCGGGGAACCGGCAAGGTTTACGCCGGCGACCGTCACGAAGG
>JAOACM010000211.1 GCA_026417845.1 Planctomycetota bacterium
TCTATACCCAGCCCCATCAGTATCGCCACGAAACATACCGAGACTATATTCAGATGTCCCACGACCAGAACCAGGTAGGCCGCCGACCAGCAAAGCCCCACCAGCAACCCGGCGACGCCAAAAAGCGGACGCAGAAATTCGCGGAATACGGCAGCGAAGACGATCAGGATGCCTGTCAGAGCGAGAATCGAGATCAGCGTCATGTTCTCGTTGCTCGCAGCGTTTTCGTCCTCCTCTATCACCGGTTCTCCAGTGAGGCCAACGCTCACGCCGGCCGGCGGCCTGTAATCGGCCAGGATGCGCCTGATCGCCGGGACCCCCTCCCGGTCCTCGCGGGCGGAGCGCATCAGCATCGTGTACATCGGGAGCCCGTCTTTGCGCCGCAGCGCCAGATACGAATGCGTCGGCACGCGTTTCTCCGGATCCGGCGAGGATGGATCGGGTACCACAAGCCCCAGATCCGGACGTTTCCCGACCTCTGGATCCCACGGCGTCCGGTAGCCTTCCCTGCCCTCGATGGCGTTCTCAATGTTTTCCAGTATCGCCTCGAGGCGTTCGAGGTCCTCCCGGCCCAATCCCCGCTTCCCGGCTTCGCGCCACTGCCCCGCCCGGCTCAGCGGCGAAAGCATGCGCGCCAGACTGAACCCGCCGGGCGCATCGCCGGCCCCGATCTCGGATTCGAGCCGCCGCAACCCGTCCAGATACTCCACCAGCTCGCCAAGATCGCGGTACAGCAGTTCGCGCCCCTTTATGTGCTTCAGGTCCATCTTGTAAAACAGATCGGTAAGGGCCGGTTCCGCGCGAATGCGTCCGGCAAGCTCCTCGACAGTCCGGCGGAGCGCTTCCTCGTTTTCTCCCTCCACCAACACCACGATGTCGTCGCGCGGAGCGAACTCTTTCTGGTAGTCGAGATACAACTTGTGGAACCGGTTCTCCTTCGCGAGAAGCATGTCGTTCCGGTTCAGCATGAGACCCATATTGGTGGCGGCGTAATATACGGAGGCCGACGACGTGACGACGGCGACGATCAGCACCGAGTACGGATAATTCCAGCCCAGCTTCGCCCAGGCTTTCAGCAACCTTTCGCGCATGAGTGCGATTCTAAGGGGCGGGACGACAGCTTCAAGGACCGCGGGGATGGCCGGAGGAGCGACTGAGGAAAAACCGGAGATATCCACGGATTCGAACGCGGTGAGAAGGAGAGCCGGCAGGCAGGCAGCCGCGCGCCGGGGGAGGCGGCAGACGTGCCCCGCAGTTTACCGGTTATCCGCATCCCCATCAGGCCCGGCCTTCCGGGCTTCAGCCAGCCGCTTCGCCTGGGCCTCCTCGAACGCTTTTCTCCGGCCGGGATCTCCTTCCCTCGCGCCGGACTCGATGAATAACTTCCACGCTGACGGATGCCCGCCGAGGTCCAGGCCGAAGGCGGCTTCGAGCGCGCCGCGGGCCAGGTCGGCATAATTGCGATCCGCGGCCATTATTTTCACAAGCGCCGGGATTGCCTCGAAGCGCGGCTCGGACTTCAAGGCGACCATGCACGATGTCCTTACGGTCGGATCGGGATCGTTAAGCAGCGCCATCGTCAGCTTCGCTCCTCCAGCACGCGACCTGCCGATGGCCGCCAGCGCCGCCGCCCGGACCTCTCCGTCCCTGTGCGCCGCCAAGACTTCCGCGAACCGGAAGAAATCGTCGGCCGGCAGCTTCGCCAGCAGCATCCCGCAGGACTTCATCTTCTCCTTCTCGCCGGTTACCGATACCCGTTCGGAGAGGAACTTTTCGACGCGCTCCCTGCAAGCCGGGGCCGCGCACAGGCGGCCGACGACCTCGGCCGCCCACTCCTGCGCGGGACTGGGAGGTCCGTCCATAACGGCAAGGGCCGGTTCGAGGTCGTCGCCGTCCGCGCACAAGGTCAGAGCATGCCAAGCCAACGCCCCGGCCGGAGACGACGGGTCCGCCGCCAGCGCCCGCAGGGTTCCCCGCGCCTCGGGCGTCCCGAACCGCCCCAGCGCGAAGAACGCCTTCCGCCCCGTCCTTGTGCCGTCCAGCCTTACGCGCCGGGCGAGAGGCGGCACAGCCTCTTTCCAGCCCCGCTTCTCCGCCTGCTCGATTATCTCATTGAGAAGCGCCGGCGGCGCATCAGGTATGGCTCCGACGAGCGCATCCCGCGCGACATCTCCCGAAGCCGCCAGACTCCCGACCGTCTCCACCGCCTCGACCTGCCTCGCCCGGTCGTTGCCCTTGAACGCCTCCAGCATCTCGCGGACTTTCGCTGCCGCCTCCTCCTTCGAACTGACGGCGACGACCGGACGCCGCTTTCCATCGTCGGATGGGGTGAGCGCCGCGGCGGCCGCCGGGCCGGGCGGCAACGGCAGGCGATCATAGCGGCCGTCGGGCGGAGGCTGCACGGCACGGGGGAGAGGCGCGAGCGGTCCCGCGGAGTCGGCGGAATCGCCGCCTCCTCCGCTCAGCAGTCCCGGCCGCAGGTACGATATGGCCCCGTAAGCAAGAGCCGCCGTAGCGATCAGTATCGGCGCCAGAAACCGCCTTATAAAAGGCCTCTTCTCGCCGCCCGGCCCCTTCTTCCCGCTCCCGACGGCCCATTCCCCCGATTTCCTCGACGGATTCCTCGCTCCGGTCGCCATCGCGTCTCGCCCTCCCCCCTTCTCCCGATCCCGCCCCGTCGCCCGCCGCTCGCGAAACCCATCGCGCGGATCCGCCTTCGAATCCGTGCGCGCGCCCGCGATTCCCGCCCGGCGCCGCATCGCACTACGGCCGCGAATCTTCACGCCGGGGCGCCCGTACGGACGATCCAAAGAACGGGAAGCGGGGCCGCGAATCCGACTCCCGCTTCCCTCTCCGCGGATATGTCCGCGGACCGGCCATAATACCCGGCGACCTACTCGATGCGTCGCCACGCCCGCGCCTGATAAGGCGCGTTGACCTTTGCCAGCGCGTTGCGCAGAGCGGCCGAGCAGAACCAGGCGTCGGAGTTGCCGTGCGTGGCGAAGAAATTGGTCCCGTAAATGTAGCCCGGCTGGCCAGGTCCGCGCGCCTGGTTGCGGGAATAGATTATCACGCCGCCGAGCACGTGCGGCGGAGCGTCGGCCTGATTGCCGCCGCCACCACTGATATCAAGTATTCCCGTATCGTTGAATGTCTGCGAAGCCCGCCGCTTGTTGGCTACGATGATCACAAGCCCCGTCCACTGGAACGAGCCGGCCATGTCGAGGTAGGCCTTCTCCGGATCGTCAGCCTCGAGCACCAGTATCCCGTAGCACTTATCCTCCGCGCTCTTGCCGCTGCTGGTCAGCTTCAACGTCCCCTCGACCCACTGCCCGCTCGCGTTATAAGTGCCGCTGGCGTACACCAGCTTGTAGTTGGTCGGGCTCGACTGGAGTATCTGGTTGAAGCCGGTGATCGTGGTCATATTACCGCTGAGCGTGATCCGGTAGTCCGCCGCCGCCCTGATCGCGCCGATCAGCCCCTCAAGATCGAACCACTTGGCCGGCGGGGCGTTGTTCGAAAGCCCCCCTTCGAGTTGCGCCCCTACGTCGTGGATGCCGTTGAGCAGGATTCCGGAACGGGACGTATTTGGATCGTAAGTATTTCCGTTCAGGTCCTTTATCACCCCGGGGTTCGTCTGGACTCCGGGGGGAATGGCTATCGCCGGCACTACCGCGGGCCAGGCCGTAGGCGAGGTGGTGGTAGGAATGTAGATGCGGTCGCTGACCGGGTAGCTCGCCGGATCTGTCGTGTAGTACAGTTTCACGGCCGGATTGGTCGGATCCCTGTCCCAGCCGCTCACCGTGTTCGGGGTGCCGTTGAAATCGGCATTCACACCATAACTGGCGGAAAAGCTGTCCTGCTGGAACGCGGGCGTGGTCGAACCCGATCCGGAGCCGCCTGAGTTGCCCGAGTTGCCTGAGTTGCCGTTCGGATTGGTTTGATTGGAGGTATTCGTGCCGCTGGTCCCCTTGTCCTTGTCCTTGTTGTTGCTGTTGTTGGCCTGTCCGCAATAGGCCGGAGCGCAGGCCAGGAGAAGGCCCGCGACGGCCAGAGCGGCCAGAGCCGCCGATATCCCTGAGTTCCTCATGGCTCTCCTCCTTTCCCGCACCCGCCCCGCTCGCCTCCGGCCGCCCATCGGCCCCGGCGACGCGCGACTTGCGCCGCCCGAGGCTCACGGGTTGTACGGCGCTATCTGAAATTCCACGGCCGCCCCGGGCGCCAACCTGCTCAGGTTGAACACGCGCTTCACCACCGTTTCGACCGTAGAGAACTTGTATACCCTCCCGTAAGACCCGTCCGGCCGCCTGTTGTTGACGAAACCCGTGGACCAGACCGTGTACCAGCCCCTCTCCCAGGAATTATCGTCGTTCGACGGACCGGTCCCATCGTTGTCTATCCCGTCGCACTCCCACGGTATGGCGAACGTGAAGAACCGAATGTCGCCATAGGTGATGGCGTGCTTGTAGAAATCAAACTCGCGCGGTTGCGGCCTGGGCCAGTGCGGGCAACTGCAGTTCGAATCGTCGTGGCTTGTCCCGTGTCCTGTCGAAGCCGACTTGAACCGGTCGTAGACCGGCGCACCCTGCTGCTGGTTCGTATCGTAAATTGTGTTCCCCGTGTAAAGCACGCCGTCGGAGGACGATGGGTCCCAGCCGCCCGCGGCGATGATGGGACCGGTCAACCCGGCCGCGGATGGCGTCTTCAGCTCGTTCGCGTCTATCGAGCAGTCGGCGTCCCCGCCCGCCTCGACCCTGTCGTCCCATACCGCGATGTCCCATGCCTTCGTCTGGCCGGAGTAAAACCCGGCCTTGCCGATCACCCTTAGCGCCTTGCCGCCGGTGTTCCATCCGAGCCCCAGACAGCCGCTCCCGCCGGCGTTCAGATCGCGGATCGCGGCATCCAGCCCGGCCTCCGCCGCGTCGAACGCCTTCGTGTCCTCGATCACAACCTCCGACCTCTGGGCGCGCACCATCACCTGGTGCACCACAAGCCCGGAAAGGCTGACGAGAACCACTATCACCACGATCGCCAGCATCAGCGCCGTCCCGCGCGGATGTCCGGCGTCAGGGTCCGTCCATTCCATCGTTTTCATCGTTGCAGCCCCCCTCATCCCGGCACCGGTTCACTCCTGATTGCGCAGATATACCTGCTGGTGCGCGTGAACCAGGACTGGCCGGCGGCTCTCCGGAATCTTCATCATCCACAGGTTAACGTGCATCACGTACGATCCGTCCAGGTAGAATATCTTGCCTGAAATGCAGTTCAGGGTGCAGTTGTCGTGCTTTATGCACTTGCCATAGTTGGAAACGCCCGAACGCTGGATCACGTTCGGCCCCGATACCGGGATGACCGCTGGCGTGGCGCCGGCTATCCGCCGGCAGATCGTCCCGACGTCGAAGCTGTCGTTCATGTCGCCGTCGCCATTAATATCCATCCGTTCCACAGACTCGACTATCGTCCTGAACGTCCCGAGCTGCCCGGTCTCCGGGTCGGTCGCCCCCTGGCCGCCGAAGAAATAGACGATCTCCCCGCCGGGAATCGGCGCCGACAGGTCCTCGGCCGCCGCTCCCCACTCGATGTTCGGAAGAAGCCCCGTGCTCATGTTTCCTTTATCCAGCACTGTGCCGTTGGCATCGTTGTCCACCGGGACGGAAAAGACCACGAAGTGCGTGTCGGTATACGACCAGAGCTTCGTGCACGCCGACAGCGACTCGATGAGCCGCACGGCCGTCTGCTCGGCCTCGCCTTCCAGCACCGATCTGTTGACTGTATCCGTCGTCGCACGGGACGCGAGCAGGCTCATCTCGAGCGCCATCGCCACCACGACCGCGAACACGGCAACGGCGACCATCATCTCGACCAGCGTGATGCCGCGCATACCTGCCGTGCCATCGCCAGAGATTTTCCCGGCCTGCCGGAACATCACTGCCATCCTCCCCGCCCGGTCACCCCGCCTCCCCGATGCGGTCCTGAACCGTCCCCGGGCCATCGGTCGCCGGTTCCGCCCGCCCGCACCCGGCTTCGTTATCCTCCCCTTCCCGTGCGGTCGGTGATCATAGTCATGACATTTATCTTCCTTCTGCCGCCCAGGATGCTTACCCACCTGACCGTCACGACTATAGGGTACAGATCGGCCCCGAGGGAACTCTTGAACGTGAACGGAAACATCAGCCTCGATGGATCATTCGGATCCGCCAGAGTCATGAGGTTCACCACGTCGTTGGCGATTACTCCGTCCCCGTTGCTGTCGCGCCCGTCCAGGTCCATCCCGATCACGTTTTCGTCAACCGCCGTCCCATTCGCGAAGAATATGGGGCTGGTGAGGATGTAGACGTTGAGCACCCCAACGCCACGTTGCCCCTCGACGAGCTGGCTCTCACTCCTGTTCAGTTCCGTCATATCTATCAGAACCTTGTAAGGAACCCTGTTGCCTGTCTGGGAGAACACCTCGGGGTCCTGCCCATATTGCGGCTCCACGTTCAGGAAGCTGGTCCCCCTGATTCTGTCTATTACGGCCGTCGCTGCCGCCCGGGCGATCTGTTCCTCGCGCGCCGCAACATCCAAGGTATCGCTTGACAGAAGTGCACTGAACACGGCAAGTATCACCATCGCCAGCAGGCCTGAGGCTATGACCGTTTCAAGCAGCGTAGTGCCACGAGGCATGAGTTGCGACTTGTCGCATCCTGCCCGATCCATTCTCCTATCCTCCCCAATGGGAACTTTACTGCCAGCTCCTGAAAAGTATATGCAAGGGATATGCCCGATGTGTACTGTTAGACAAATCAGCTGGGATTTTTAGGCATAAGATATTGTTAAAGTTGAAGTTGAAGCTAAATGGCATTTTTTACAAACTCCCAAATTGTTTCCTTCCGGCAGCAATAGAAGTGTAACACTTAAGCTACGTTGTCGAGCGAGAATTTATATGAGGTTGTGTAATACGACCAAGTGGAGCGCATATGTTCAATTGATCATCGCCCCGGCGTAGAAGCTTCAGTTCCGGCTTCCGCTTTCTGCGGAGGCGGCGGAAGCGTCACGGTCGAGCCGCCTTCAAGTTCCCGGCCGCTTTCCCCAGTCGGCAACGGTCCATCCAGAACCTCGACTTTAAGCCCGACGCTCAGGATGCCGGTTTTTACCGGTACGTTCTCGATCTTCGTCCTCGGTCCGGTGCGGCCTCCAAGTGCGTCAAAACCCGTGGTGCCGGGCGCGCGCACCTCCGGCGGACGATCAGCGCTCCGGATATCCCCCGACGATGCGGCTGGAGGCTGTGCTGAAGATGCCTGGGACGGGGAATCGTTCTCGAGCGAAGAAGTCAGCGTGCTGATCGCCACGATCAGGCTGGCGGCGACGGCGACGATGAGCGCTGCCCTGCGGGCGAAGGAAGCCTGCATGAAAGCTGCCAGCCTGTCTCTTATACACATCTCCGA
>JAOACM010000212.1 GCA_026417845.1 Planctomycetota bacterium
AATTACCCGGACGCCGGGACTGGGCGTCGCGGCACTGGAGGAGGGGATGGCATGGGCATAAGCGTAGGGCTGGTGGGACTTGGGGCTTTCGGGAACTGCTTCGCGCCGCTGTTCAAAAGCCACCCGCTGGTGGACAGGGTGGCCTTATGCGACCAGGAACCTGACAGGCTGCGGTTCTGGGCGGAGAAGCCGTCATTCAGGGACAAGTTCAACCCGAAGGACGCCTTTTCCGAGTTCGACGACATCCTGAAATCCGACATCGAGGCGCTCGTGATAATAACCCAGCACTGGCTCCACGCGCCGATGTCGGTCAGGGCCATGGAGGCCGGCAAGCACGTCTACTGCGCCGTGCCGCTCATTACTGTACCGGACGCCGACGAGGTCCTCGACTGGTGCGAGAAGGTGGTCCGGACGACGGAACGTACCGGTCAGTTGTTCATGTTCGGCGAAACCACATGCTACCGCCCGCAGGCGATGTACTGCCGGCGGCGCGCGGCCGAGGGGGCGTTCGGCGATTTCGTGTATGCGGAGGGCGAGTATTTCCACGACGTGGACCACGGGCTTCGTCAGGTCAAGGCGCACAGGCTGGCCAGCAGGAGCGGGAAGGAACACGCCAGGCAGCTGGAGGAATACGAGCGCCGGGGGGTCGTCAGCGGCCCCATGATGTATCCGACGCATTCGACATCCGGCCCGCTGTGGGTGATGAAGACGCGCGCGCTTAAGGTTTCCGCGCTGCCATTCGCGGCGCGGTTGCACAAGGACCACTGCGGGAAGGAGCCGTCCAATGAGACGGCGCTGTATCTGCTTGCCAACGGGGCGCACATGCGCATATGCGAATATCGCGAGATCGGCCACCCCGGCAGGGAGATGTTCCGCATATACGGCAACAGGGGATCGTTCGAGCACGACACGTGGTGCGACAAGAAGGGCGTGACCAGGCTGACCGTTGAAGAGATGCGGGATCCGCTGCCGCCGGAGGTGGTGGAGGCGTTCAGGGGCTGGAAGAAGCTGCTCGTGCCCGACCCATCGAAGCTGAGCGCGAAGGAGCTGGAGGATTTCACGGGAGGGCATGGGGGCTCGCATTCGTACCTGGTGCACGAGTTCGCAGACGCGGTGGCGCATGGGCGGCAGCCGGCCGTTACCGCGTGGGACGCGGCGCGTTTCACAGCGGCCGGCGCAGCGGCGCACAAATCGGCGCTGCGCGACGGCGAATGGCTCGATGTTCCCGACTGGGGCGATCCGCCGAAGGCGTAGCCGCGGCAGCTTGCCATACTCCGCGGAGCGCCCTATCCGCCGATCAGAATATCAGCTTGTTCAGCGGGTATTCGAATATGCCTTCCGCGCCGGCGCGCTTGAGTTCGGGGATCAGGTCGCGCACCACCTCCTCATCGGCGATTATCTCCAGCGCATACCAGCCTTCCTCTGAGAGCTTGCTGACGGTAGGCTTGCGTAGCGCCGGGAGCCTGGCCAGCACGGCGTCCATGTTCTTTTCGTGGACGTTCATTTTCAGGCCGACCTTCGACTGGGCGATTATGGCGCCCTGGAGCATCATGGCGAGGTTTTCGAGCTTGCGCCTGATCCATGGGTCCTTCCACGACTCCCTGTTGGCAATAAGTTGAGGATAGGACTCGACGACCGTGTCCACGATCCTCAGCCTGTTGGCCTTCAGGGAGGAGCCCGTTTCGGTGATGTCTACTATGGCATCAACCAGCCGCGGCGCCTTGACCTCTGTCGCGCCCCACGAGAATTCCACGTCGGCCTTCACGCCGCGCTCAGCCAGATAGCGGCGCACTGCACCGACAAGTTCGGTGGCGATCCGCTTCCCCTGCAGGTCCTGGACCGACCTGACCGGGCTGTCATCCGGCACGGCGAGCACCCAGCGGGCTGGGTTCGAGGTGCTCTTGTTGTACTTGAGATCCGCCACGACCTGCACGTCGCTCTGATTTTCAGCGACCCAATCCTTCCCGGTCAGTCCGGCGTCGAGCGCCCCCTGTTCGACATAGCGGCTTATCTCCTGCGCGCGCAAAAGCAGGGGGGATATCTCCCTGTCGTCAATGTCCGGGTAGTACGATCTGGATCTTACGGTGAGGCGGTATCCGGCCCGTCTGAACAGTTCGGCAGTAGCTTCCTGCAGACTTCCGGCCGGCAGGCCAAGCCGGAGTTTCTTTTCCTGCGCCATCTTTGCGATCTCCTTCCTCCGCGATCCGTGTTGTCGGCCGCCTCCGTTCCTTCCTCCCGCCCGGGAGGAAAGGGACAGCCGCGAGGCCGGTGGCGCCGCGGGTACCGGAGGACGGTCAAGGATGCCGTATGTGGCCGAGGAGAGGCGCAGCGTCAAGCGAAAACGCAAGCCGCCGGATGAGAGGCGGCGGCGAGTCAGTCCTCCTCTTGAATCGCCTCTGAAGCCCGTATCAGCCTTTGCATTTACGGCCATACGCCCAGGGCCATCCGACTCGTGACTGGAACAAACCCGCGGCAGTTATTTATCGCCCCATATGCGCAGGACACAGTGACGATGGGTATATGCTGCAGCGCTATTGCTGTTCCGCTCGAGCGCACCACTACGAATAGCAGTCCCAGCCTAGACACGGCAAACAATTACAACCCGCAATATTCGCCGGTCGCACCTCGCACATCCTCAGCCCCGACCCGGCACCGGGCTTCCCGATTGCCCGGCCAGACGCCAGGACCGTCTCCCATCCGGTTTCTGATTGCTGCGTGGTCACACCCTGACCCGACCTTCGCGGCAGGCGATGGAACGATAGCGGCGGAGGACCGGGGCGACCTTTTCGCGCAGGCACTTCCTCGTCTGGCGTCCGGCCATGCCGGTATATCTGGAGGCATCCGCAGCCTCCGCGCCATCTCCAACAAAGGGAGCCAGCGCCGGGTCGGATGCCATACGTTCCATCAGATCGTTGACCCCGTCTCCTTCCTTGATGCGCCTGGCAGCTTCCAGCGAATGGATGCGTATGCGCGCGTGGAGCTTCTGCCTGTCGCCTCCAGCCTTGACGGCACGCATCAGAATATTTTCGGTGATCATGAACGCCATCTCCCGCCTTAGGTTGCGCTCGATGACCTTCCCGTTGACCATCAGGCCGGATGTTACGTTCAGGAATATCTCCAGTATCGCGTCGCAGGTCAGGAACGCCTCGGCAACCGCTATCCGTTTATTCGCCGAATCGTCGAGGGTCCGTTCGAGCCACTGGCAGCATGCCGTGAAGGCCGCATCCTGAACGAGGACCACAAGGTGGCGCGCGAGCGCCGTCATCCGCTCGGCCCTCATCGGGTTGCGCTTGTAGGCCATCGCGCTCGACCCGACCTGGTCCTTCTCAAAAGGCTCCTCAATCTCCTTCATGTGGCACAGAAGCCTGAGGTCGTTGGCAAACTTGTGGGCGCTTATTCCTACCCCGGCCAGAGCGCACAGGACCTTAAAATCCACCTTGCGCGTGTAGGTCTGCCCCGCGACCGGCAGCGTTTCCCTGAACCCCATCCCGCGGGCCACGGCGGCATCCAGGCGCTCGACCTTCGAAGCGTCGCCGTCGAACAGATCGAGGAACGAAGCCTGCGTGCCCGTCGCGCCCTTGACGCCCAGGAACGGCATGTCTCCGGCTGCCTCTTCCACGGCGTTCAGGTCCATCAGGAGGTCCTGGATCCACAGACACGCCCGCTTGCCGACAGTGGTCGGCTGGGCCGCCTGGAAGTGAGTGTAGGCGAGGATCGGCATCGCCGCGTACATTTCGGCGAAGGCGGCGAGGTTGCGGATGATGCCGGCAAGCTTCCCGGCTGTCAGTCGCAGCCCTTCCCGCATCTGGATCAGATCCGCGTTGTCGGTCACGTAGGCGGAGGTGGCGCCAAGGTGGATTATCCCGGCGGCAGATTTCGCCTGCATCCCATAGGCCTTGATGTGCGCCATGACGTCGTGCCGCGTCTGACGCTCGATACGCTCCGCCTCCTCGAAATTTATATCGGAGACGTATCTTTCCATCTCCCTTATCTGGGAATCTTTTATCGGCAGCCCCAGCGCCTTCTCGGCGCGGGCCAGCGCTACCCACAGTCTGCGCCACGTTGAGAACTTGAAGCGCGGACTGAACAGGAAACTCATCTCCTCCGAGGCGTACCTTTCCGTCAGGGGGTGTTCGAAACGGTCACGGCTGTTCTTTCCGGCCTTTTCCATCGTTGAGTTTCTCCCTTGGGCGGCTTCAGACATATCCCGTCATCCGATGGGCAGTGGATCCGTGCCGGCCGCCCGGTCGCCGGCCCTGCCGGAGACTTCCGTTCGCCCGCGGCCTGGTTCCGGCTCCGCTACTCCAGCTCCCGGCCGCTTCAGGGGCGATCATATTATCGCCCCGCCGTCTCCCGGGTTTCCGGACGCCGCCTGTGGACCGCTTCGGCCAGGCTCCGGATATCGGCCGCCAGACGCCTCGCTATGCCGCCAGCCGCGGCGCCCGAAGAAGCCAGTTCGCCGATCTTCCGGACGAGCGCGCTGCCGACTACGACGCCATCCGCCACACGCGCGGCGGCGGCAGCCTGCCCCGGGCCGCCGATCCCGAAACCGACGCACACCGGCAGATTCGAGATGCGTTTCAGCGCGCGCACGTTGGCGGTCAGGTCCGGGGGAAGGGCATCCCGCACGCCCGTCGTCCCGGTCACCGAGATGTAGTACACGAAGCCCGATGCCAGCCGGACTATACCGGCCCGCCGGTCCTCCGGAGTGGTCGGCGCCACCAGCTGGATAAGGTCCAGCCCGCGCCCCCGGCACAGATCGGCGAACGGACCGCCAGCTTCGAACGGCAGGTCCGGCGCGATCAGGCCATCGAAGCCCGCGTCGGCTGCCTCGGCTGCGAACCGGTCCCCGGTCATCCGGAATATCAGGGTATACGACACCATGGCGACCATCGGTACGTCGAGTCCTTCGCGGCGCAGGCTCCCGGCCAGCGCGAAGNCGTCGCGTACCCTGAAACCGGCGCCAAGCGCGGACGCGAACGCCGCTTGGATTACCGGGCCGTCGGCGATGGGGTCGGAAAACGGGATGCCCAGCTCGATGATGTCGGCGCCGGCATCGCGCGCCGCGAAGCAGACCGCGCGCGCCGTCTCGAAGTCGGGATATCCGCAGGCGAAGAAAGGGATCAGGGCGGCGGAGCCGGCGGCGCGGAGCCGTTCGAACCTGGCGCCGATACGCGATACGGAAAGCGGCGGGTCGCGGTCGGACTCCAGCGCACGCGCCATACCCCCACGGCAGGCCGGTTCACTCTTCGCCGCCGAACTCTTCCCGCCAGAACTCATGCCATTTCCTCACGAACCTGTCCCAGGCGCTTTCTCTATCCGGCCGGCGCTGCCCGCGCTCGATACGCTTCGCCCGGCTTCCGTCCGTCCGGCTCATGCCAGCATCCGGCCGGGGTCCGGCCGGACGCCTCCCGGTCGCCGTCCCGTCCCCGCACCCCGGAGCCGCCGATGCCATGAGCAGGGCGGCGAGAATCGCCAGGAGGCCAGCGAGCGCCTTCATCCGCCTCCCGCAACCGGGCGTCTCCGTCATCACGATCACCCCCCCCGGTCTCCCGGCGCCATTCCCTGCCTTTTTCCCCGGAGGGTATTCATTTCATCCCGGCCAGACGCTTCGCGGCGGCCGGCGCGTAGGGGCTTTCGGCATCCCTGGCCACGCAGCCGTATTGCGCCTTCGCCTCCTTCGTCTTGCCCTGCCGATCCATGATCTCCGCCAGCGCGAACTGCGCCGCGTGGAAAACCGGACCGTCGGCGGTGAACGAAAGGATGTCCTCGATATCTTTCCTGGCCGATTCGAGTGCTCCCTCGATCTCCATCCGCGCGGAGGCCCTCATGAACAGGACGTGGGCGCGGAGCGCCCTGTCCTCCGCCCTGTCGCCGCCGATTTTTTCCAGCACCGTCCCGTACCCCTCCGCGGCTTCGCCAACCCTGCCCAGCAGGTGGACCAGCCTCGGCCCGCGCCACAGTGCCGCCTGATTGAGCCTGTCGCGTATTCTCTCCCATCCCCCGGCCGCCCGGCGCTGCCCGAGTACGTCGGCCGGCCACCTCCAGGGTTCGGCGCGCGCCGTGTCCAGTCCCAGTCCCTTCAGCATTTCCGAGAGACGCGCGGCGTCGGCGAAGGCGTCTTCGTATACCGGGAACGGCGATCGTGCGCCGGCCGTCGAGAGTTCGGCGCTGAGACGCATCAGTCGCGGCGTAACGAAAGCCGGCCAGAACGCCACCCGGAATGACGCGCCTCTGAGATCTCCGGCGCGCACGGCGGCCGCAGGCAATCCGGCGGCGGCCGCCTCCTCTCCGCCTTCATCCCGCGAAAGGATATCGGCGATACCCGCAGCCAGACCGTCGCCTTTTCTCTCTATGGCGCCGGAGGCGGCATCGAGGAGGAAAAAGTCGGCCCCTCCAACGGCCGCCATGATCCTGCCGCGGCGGTCCGGCGACCCGCCGGTCTCCACCACGGCTGCAGTCATGCCGGAATACTTCGCCAGCGTCACGGTGAGCCAGGCCAGGCCGGCGGGATCGCCGCAGCCGGTCAGAAGGGTCTCGTCCGGGTACTGGTCGCGGCACGCCGACGCCTGCGGACCGGAAGCGGCGCACACCGCGATCCGGCGGACGAATTCTCCCAGCGCTACCGCTCCGGCCGCGCCGGTCCCGAACCTGCGGGCCGCGGCCACGGCGGCGACGAGCGAGGCGCCTTTGAGCGTCCTGATATCCTCGTCGTCCAGGAACGTCCGCCGCGCCGCATCCGCCCCCACCAGCGATTCCGCCGTCCGAAGGGCGGCGGGCGCGGCTTCCGGCCGGGCGCGTCCGGATCGCCCCGACCGCTCCAGACAGGCATTGTATTCGACCGCCCACCTGTCCAGCGAATCGTCGGGCGAAGCCTGGGAATCGAACGGAGGAAGCGGGCAGGTCCCTGGCCGGGAGATTTCCCGGTCCGGGCCCGCCTCCGTGACTGCGGGCCGGGAAGGGGCGCGCCCCGGAGCGAAAAGCGCCGCGCAGCACAGGACGCACAGAACGGCCAGTATCAGGAGATTCCGGCGCATATTTATGCGGCCCCTCCGCTTCTCGCGGCCCCCTCCGCCGCCGCGCCAGACGGCGCATCCGGCCCCGGGCTTCCGCCGCCCCCGCTCAGCCGTTCCCGAGCTCCGCCATGTGTTCCCGCAGGCTCTGGAGATCGCGCTCGGCCTCTTCCAGGCGCTTCCTGTCGGCTTCCACGACGGCAGCCGGAGCCCGGCCGAGGAACTTTTCGTCGCTCAGCTTCGCCTTCAGCTTCTCAGCATAAGCGCCTATCCGCTCGATCTCCTTCCGCAGCTTATCGCGCTCAGCGTCGAGCTTTTCCTTCGGTACGGCAGGGAGGTAAAGGTCGAACCGGCCGGCGACCCTTTTAACCGATCCGGCCGGCGCCTCGCCTCCGCACGCCAGCATCTCGATCTC
>JAOACM010000213.1 GCA_026417845.1 Planctomycetota bacterium
ACATAGGAGCATCCAGCGCGGCGGAGGCCAGAGAGCACGCGGCGGTGGGAGATCCAGCGGTGATCGTCGCGCCGTTCGCCAGGATGCTCAACGAGACGGTCGTCGCGCGGGGTTTCGATGACCGGATAGGAGCCTTTGTAGTGATGGAGACGCTGAAGCTCCTGAAGCCCCGGAAGGACAGGCTTAAGGTTTCCGTGCACGCGGTGTCTACTGTTCAGGAGGAGGTCGGGCTGCGCGGCGCCAGGACGAGCGCCTTCTCGATAGATCCGCATGTCGGCATAGCCGTGGACGTCGGGTTTGCCACCGATTACCCGGGCGAGAACAAGAAGGAGTTCGGCGACGTAAAACTCGGCAAGGGGCCCATTCTCCACCGCGGCTCCAACATAAATCCGGTGCTCGCCGACCTGATGGAAAAGACCGCCGCGAAAAAGAAGATTCCGTTCCAGATGCAGGCCGCCCCGAACTCGACCGGCACCGACGCCAACGCCATCCAGGTGTCGCGCGGCGGCGTAGCGACGGCGCTGGTCAGCATCCCGAACAGGTACATGCATTCGGCCATTGAGGTGGTTTCGCTGCGCGACGTGTCCGCCGCGGCCAGACTGCTGGCCGAGACGATCATGGCCATCGAACCGGGCATGTCCTTCGTGCCGGCGTAAAACTCTTGACAGGGACCGGGAAATCGCGTTACATCAGGCCTGTTTCGCAAGGGGAGACGGGAGTCGGGGGCGCCGGTTCAAGCCGTCGAGCGGAAGCGGCGGCAACGGGTCCGGCTGCGGGAATCCGAATCCGCGAAACAGGGGTGGGGCCGACGCGCTCGGATGGCGTGCCCCCGCTATACTTGTTTCCCGGAAGATCACAAGGGAGGGGTATCGCCCGTGAAACGCCACCGGATGTTCGTCGCGTGCCTGTTGGCAGGTGCCGCTTCGCTTGCCGGAATCTTTGGAACCTTCGGCTGCATCGCCGATGCTGGAGAGGCCGGCGCGGGGGAAGAGATCGAGCGGGAGGCAGTAGCCTCGGTCGAGGAATCGCTGGTCGAGGCGGAGGCCGAGGAGGGAGACATATTCAAGGAGGCTGAGCGGCGCTGGCGCCTCAATTTCTCGTACACCTGCCGCTGGGACGATAACGTTACGCTCGAACCGGACCGGATGCACGTCAAGGACAATGAGGCGGACTGGGTCCATATATTCACCTTCGGAGCTAACGCGAGGCTTGTCGAGGAGCAGGGCCATATCCTGGCCGTCGGCTATTCGCTGTACCAGAATTTCTACGATCGCCACGATGAGCTTTCTCTGCACGGTTCGACCGGCAGCGTCATTTACACCTATAAGCATGCGCCGGTCGTGGCGATAGTGCCGTTTTCCTATTCCTACTTCCTGCTCGATGGCTACCGCTACCTGCATTTTCCCCAGTTCCAGCCGACGATTCTGTGGCAGCAGACCGAAAGGCTCGTCGGCATGTTCCAAGGGACCTATCGAGCGCTCAATTACGTCCGGAACCGCCCGGTCAATGGCTTCGTTGACGAGAACCGCAGCGCCGATCAGTACACGCTGGGTTACGAACAGTGGATACTGATACAGCCGGAGAAGAACCACAGAATACAGGTGGGACTGGATGGTATATACGAAACGACCAAAGACCCGGCGTGGTCCTACCGCGGGCTGCGCGCGCACGCGGAGTATAAGGTAACGCTGCCGCTCGATCTGCTGGCGGAACTGGGATTCGCGTGGGAGCCGAGGGTCTACATGCACCATAATCCGCTGTACGTCCACAGCGGCAGCGGCATCCCGATAAGACAGAGGGACCATCGGTTCAGCTACAACGTTGTGCTCGGCAGACCGTTCAACCTCGGGAAGTTCAAGCTGACCGTTGCGGTCAATTACAGATACATAGACAACCAGTCGAACGCGGAGCCCGAGGACTACTCGAAGCACTACGTCGGCCTTACGATAGGCGGATCGTTCTGACCGCGCAGGATGCCGGCCGATGTCTGCCGTCCGGTTCGGGGCTTCTCAAAGAGTAATTGTTTGTCGCATTCAGGCAGCGGCCGCTGCCTGCAGCGGCGCGCCCGGGCGGGAGGGCAATAGCGCTGCCACAAATGATACGCTCCGCGTCCCCGTATCCCGCATATGGTGGAGCCGGTTGCGAAGTCCCCTGACGGGAGGGAGACGCGCGCGGACGGCAAGGGAGCTTGCCGCAGCCATCCAGGGTGGACACGCTCCCGCCGGGCTGCGTCCCTTATAGAGCCAGCATCCGCAGCTCGGCGGGTTGCACGATCTTGCGGAGCCTCTCCAGGACGGCCGGCGGCACCGGGTCGTCCAGTATCAGCGCCACGACGGCGGCGCCGCGGCGCTCCTTCCTGCCCACAGCCATCGTGGCGATGTTGATGTCGGCCTCGCCGAGTATCGAGCCGAACTGGCCCACCTTCCCCGGCCTGTCGTCGTAGAACATCAGGAGCACGTTCGGCGAGGGGGCGAAGTCTATGGCGAACCCGTCAATGCCGACGATCCGCTCCGCGTTGTCGAAGACCGTCCCCGCCGCGGACCGGACGCGGCTCCCCGCCTCGACGGATACGGTTATCAGGTTCGAATATCCCTCGACGCGGGGGCTTTTCGATTCGACCAGCTCAACGCCCCGCTCCTCCGCGACGCGCTCGACATTCACCAGCGTGACCGGCCCCTCGGAGGACCTGGCCAGCAGGCCGCGCAGCGCCATCAGGGATATCTCGCGGCAGTCCTTTCCGGCGATCCGCCCCTGAGCGTGCGCCGTCAACCTGCGGACGGGTTCGTCGGCCAGCTGGGCGACCAGGTCCCCCAGCCGCCTGGCGAGGCGGGCGTACGGCGCCATGTCGGGCGACAGCGTGACCGCTACGTTAACGGCGTTCCTGTAGATGTGGTTTACGAAGAAATCCACGAACTGTCTGGCGATCTCCTCGGAGACCCGTTCCTGAGCCTCCTCTGTGGACGCGCCCAGGTGGGGGGTGAGCACCACGTTCGGCAGAGCGGTCAGCGGACTGTCCGCCGGCAGCGGCTCTTCCTCGAACACGTCCAGCGCCGCGCCGGCTATCCTGCCCCCGGCAAGCGCCGCGGCGAGGTCCTTCTCGACTATTATGCCTCCGCGCGCGCAGTTGACTATGCGCGCCGTCTTCTTCATCAGCCCCAGCTCGCGCGCCGATATCATCCCACGGGTCTTGTCCGTCAGGGGCGCGTGGATGGAGACGAAGTCGGACTTCTTCAGGAGCGTCTCCAGGTCGGTCCTGACGACCCCCAGCTCGGCGGCCTTCCGGTCGGTTATGAAGGGGTCGAAGACGACGACTTCCATTTCCATCGCCCTGGCAGCCTTGGCGACCCGCGCCCCGACCTTTCCAATCCCTACGATCCCCAGCGTTTTGCCGGCCAGTTCCACCCCGGTCAGCGCCTTCTTCTCCCATTTGCCCTTCTTTATCAGCGCGTCGGCCGCGGGGATGTTGCGGGCGAGGGCCAGCAGCATGGCCAGCGCGTGCTCGGCCGCCGAGACGATGTTCCCGGTCGGCGTGTTCTGCACCACGATGCCGGCCTCCGTGGCCGCCTCGACATCTATGTTGTCCACTCCCACTCCAGCCCGACCGATGATGCGGAGCCGCGGCATGCCGGCCTTCACCACCTTCGCCGTCACGGTCGTCGCCGACCGCACTATGAGGCCGTCATAGCCGCCGACGGTTCCGCAAAGCGCGTCTTCGGAAAGTCCAGTCCTGACGTCCGCCTCGATCCCGGCCTCGCGGAGTATCTCCACGCACTTCCCGCTTACCTTGTCCGCTATAAGCACCTTGGCCATGCGGAGTTTCTCCTTCCCATGCGACTTCCGCACGAATCGAACGCCCCCGCTCCGGAACCGGGAGCCGGGCCGCGCCGTCCTGGACGCCGGGCAAAGGTCACTCGCCGCCGGAGCCGCCCGCGGCGGGGCCGGCTTGTTTCGAGGAGGCGAGTTCCTTTATTTCGGCCTGCGCGCCGCGGATCAGCTCCCTCGGCTCGTCGCGCCTGACCACGCCGAGATAAAAATCCTTGAAGCCGGTCCCGGCGGGGATGATGTGTCCGAGTATTACGTTTTCCTTCAGGCCCCGGAGAGTATCGCGTCTGCCGGCTATGGCAGCCTCCGTAAGGACCCTGGTCGTCTCCTGGAAGCTGGCGGCGCTGATCCAGGATTCGGACTGGATCGAGGCGCGCGAGACGCCCAGAAGCATGGGACTCGCCGTTGCCGGCCTTCCGCCCTTCTCTCTGACTTCTCTGTTCTTCCGCTCGAACTCCGCCTTGCTCACCGCGTCGGTCGGCAGGAAGTCCGTATCGCCAGGGTCCTCTATCTGGACCTTCCGCATCATCTGGCGGATCAGTATCTCGATGTGCTTGTCGTCTATCGTTACGTTCTGGGATCTGTAGACCGCCTGGACTTCGGAGAGGATGTAATGTTGGACCTTCTCAGGGCCCGATATTCTGAGGATGTCGTGGGGGATGAGAGGTCCGTCCACGAGGCGGTCGCCGGCCTTGACTCTGTCGCCGCTTTTGACGAGGATGTGCTTGCCCTGGGGGACAAGGTGCTCCCTGTCCATCTCCGGTCCGGCGTCGCTCCTTATGATTATGCTGCGTTTCCCGCGCTTCCGCTCGCCGAACTCGACCGTACCGTCTATCTCGGCGATGATAGCCGGATCCCTCGGCTTGCGGGCCTCGAACAGTTCGGTCACCCTGGGCAGGCCGGTGGTTATGTCCTGCGTGGCTCCCATCTCCCTGGGCTGCTTGGCCAGCAGGGCGCCCGCTTTCACCTCTTCCCCGTCTTCCACCTCAAGCACCGCCTTTTCAGGCACGTGCGATACGCCCAGTATCCTGCCGTCCGGGCCGACTATGGCGATCTGAGGATGGAACTCGCCGCGCTGCTCCACGACTACCTTGCGTTTGATGCCCGTCTTCGGATCCACTTCCGTCTTGAACGTGACGCCTTCGACCAGATCCTCGTAGCGCACCTTGCCGCCCACCTCGGCAAGTATTGGCGTTACGTGCGGATCCCAGCCTGCCAGCACCTTGCGCGCCGGCACCTTTTCTCCTTCCTTGACGTGGAGCACGGTGCCCGTCTGCACTATGAAGGTTTCCAGGTCCCTGCCCCTGTCGTCCTGGATGGCGATCTCGGCGTTGCGGTTCAGCACGACGGCCTCGCCCCTGGCGTTGACGACCCACTGCATGTTGCGGAACTTCACGGTGCCGGCGTTCCTGCAGCGGGCGGAGGACTGCTCTATCGTCATCTGGCCAAGGCCGCCTATGTGGAAGGTGCGCATGGTCAGCTGAGTCCCGGGCTCGCCGACCGATTCGGCCGCTATTATCCCCACGGCCGTGCCGAGTTCGACGGGTCTGCCGGTGGACAGGTCCATGCCGTAGCACTTCGAGCAGATCCCGAACTCCGCCTCGCAGGTCAGAGGACTGCGTACGCGTATCTTGCCGTCGCGACCGAGGACCTCCTGTATCTTCTCGGCGATCTGCCTGGTTATGATCTGGTTCTCCCTCACTATGACTTCCTCGGTAAGGATCGAGACGATATTGTCCCTCGCGGTGCGGCCGCGGATGGCGTCGGCCAGAGATATCTCCATCTGCTCGCCGCGGTATACGGCCCCCTTGGATATGCCGTTCTTCGTGCCGCAGTCCTCCATCGTCACCACCACGTCCTGGGCCACTTCGATGAGCTTCCTCGTCAGGTAGCCGGAGTTCGCCGTCTTGAGGGCGGTGTCCGCCAGGGCCTTCCGCGCGCCGTGCGTGGATGAGAAGTATTCCAGCCCGTTGAGTCCTTCGCGGAAATTCGCCCTGATCGGGGTCTCGATGATCTCGCCAGACGGCTTGGCCATCAGACCGCGGATACCGCAGAGCTGCCCGACCTGGGCGATGTTGCCGCGCGCCCCGCTGTTCACAATGAAGAAGATGGGATTGACGTAATTCGGGTCGTCGGGGCGCTCGTCGTTCCTGAGGTTCTCCATGACCTCCTTCCAGAGCCGTTCCCGCACGCCGGTCCATATATCTATGATCGTCCGCTTCTTCTCGTCCTCCGTGATGACGGCGTTGTAGAAAGCCTTTTCCACCGCGGCCACCTTCTTTTCCGCCTCCGCCACCACCTCCGCCTTGGAGGGCGGTATCTTGAGGTCCGAGGCGGCGAAGGATAGGCCGGAGATCGTGGCCTGGTGGAAGCCAAGGTCCTTCAGATCGTCCAGCAGACGGATGGTAGCCTCGCGCCCCAGTATATGGTGGCAGTCGGACACGACGCGCTTGAGCGCCGGCTTGTCCATCACTCTGTTGTAGTAAGGCATCCCTTCCGGCAGAATGTCATTGAACACAACGCGACCAACAGTGGTCTCGTACAGGCCGTTTTTCGCCTGCTGGATGCCCTTGGCGTCGCGCACCTCCCTGTTCGGGATCCGGACAAATACCCTGGCCCGCCTGGAGACCCTCCCGGAATCGAGGGCCAGGAAGACCTCCTCCTTGGAGCCGAACTTCATCCCCTCGCCCTTCTGCCTCTTGCCCTCGCTGGTCAGATAGTAGCAGCCCATGACTATGTCCAGGTCGGGGGTTATGATCGGGTTGCCGTGCGCCGGAGAGAAGATGTTGTTGGTTGATATCATCAGCATCCGCGCCTCGACCTGCGCCTCGAGCGACAGCGGCAGGTGCACGGCCATCTGGTCGCCGTCGAAGTCGGCGTTGAATCCCGCGCAGACCAGCGGATGGATCGTTATGCTGTCCCCCTCCACCAGCACGGGATAGAACGCCTGGATGCCCATTCTGTGGAGCGTCGGGGCGCGGTTGAGGAGCACCGGATGCCCCTTTATCGCGTCCTCCAGAACGTCCCAGACCTCCTCGTCCTTCCTCTCGAGTATCTTCTTGGCCGACTTGATGGTGTCCGCGTAGCCCTGCTCCTTGAGCCGGCGGATGATGAACGGCTGGAACAGCTCGAGCGCGATCTTCTTGGGCAGACCGCACTGGTTGAGCTTCAGATCGGGACCGACGACTATCACGGAGCGAGCCGAGTAGTCCACCCGCTTGCCGAGCAGGTTCTCCCTGAAGCGGCCCTGCTTGCCCTTTATCATATCGCTGAGCGACTTGAGCGGGCGGTTGCCGGTCCCGAGCACCGCGCGCTTGCACCGCCCGTTGTCGAACAGGGCGTCCACCGCCTGCTGCAGCATCCGCTTCTCGTTCCGGATGATCACCCCGGGGGCGTTCAGGTCGAGAAGTTTCTTGAGGCGGTTGTTGCGATTTATGACCCTGCGGTAGAGGTCGTTGAGGTCGGAGGTGGCGAAATTGCCGGACTCCAGCGGTACCAGCGGCCGCAGATCCGGCGGGATCACCGGTATCACGTCCATCACCATCCATTCGGGATTGTTGTTGCTGGCGGCCAGGGCCTCCAGGATCCTGAGCCTCTTGATG
>JAOACM010000214.1 GCA_026417845.1 Planctomycetota bacterium
CCCGCCGCATCCATGGCCTCGTCGTTATAGTGCGGGATCGGACACCGCTCGCGCTCGTTGGCGCTTCCGGCCAGCCACATGGTATCCACGCCGGGGAAGGCGATGCCGAGTATGGCCGCGGCACCTGGACCGAATCCTTTGCGCAGGAATTCCGAGACCGTGGCTGCATCCACGTGGATCGCCGCCGCGAGATCCGGCACCTGCATGCCTTTGAAGGCCATCATCGCGGCAAGCCTGCGGGACGAAAGGGGAACATCGGATTGCGCCATGCGAGCCGACCCTCCGTCTCGCGGCTGTCCGCCGATCAGTAAATCCCCGCGGCCGCCCGCCTCCGCGATCCGGGTGCCCCCTCCGGGATTCCGCGCGCGCTCGGTACGGCCCGGTCCGGGATCGGCCGCGCGTTTTTTCCCCGGCCGCATGCCCGGAACGGTCCCGGTGCGGGCACTGATATCTTCCGCATCTCTGCCCTCTCCCGGTAAGGACCGCCGTCCGTCCGCGCGTCAATACCTGGGCCTTACGATGGAAAACCGCAGGACCTGGCCCTGTTCCGTGGTGACAAGCACCATCGCGGGCTTGCCGGCGAGTATGGCGGCGTCGGCTGCCTTAAGGTCATCCAACGAGGTTATTGGTTTGCGGTCTATCGCCACGATGGCCTGCCCCGGCGCGAGGCCCGCGGCCTCGGCAGGTCCGCCCGACGCGACGCCAAGTATCTCAACCCCGCCCGAGGACAGGAGGCGAATGCGCCTGGCCCGCTCCCTGGTTATGCCGCGGGCGGTCAACCCCAGCGCGGCCGCCTCGAATTCCCTGCCGACCGTCCTGCCCAGCTCGACGGTGGTCGCCTTCAGGCGCAGGATCTTCGGTTCCCCGCCGCCTTCCTCCGGCTGCCTGGCGATCAGCAGCGTTACGGTTGCGCCTACGGGAAGCTCCGCGACCGCCCGCCTGGCCGCCGGGAGCTGTTCCTCGAAGCGGGCCTCCAGCCGTATCTCCCCGACCGGGCCTGTTATTCCGAGCAACCTGTCGCCAGGCCGCACGCCCGCCTCGTCGGCCGGGCCGCCCTCGATTACGGACGCGACCAGTACGCCTCCGCTCCCGCGGCCCTCGGGAAGGTCCCCCGTATGCTGCATCGCGATGCCGAGATCGCTGCGGATCACACGTCCGTGGCGCAGGATGCTCTCGGCCACGGACCTGGCCACGTTGATGGGAATCGCGAACCCGATGGAGCCGCCGAACAGTATCGCTCGGGCGTTGACGCCGATCACCTCGCCGTCGAGGTTGACCAGGGGGCCGCCCGAATTGCCCAGGTTGATGGCAGCGTCGGTCTGTATCCACGAGTTGAACGCGCCGGTCATTTCGCCGGTCGGCAGCTCCGCGTCAGCGCCCATGTACCTGTCCACGCAGCTTACGATGCCGAGCGAAACGGAGCGGGAGAGGGAGAGCGGCGATCCCATAGCCAGAACGAACTGCCCGACCCTGACGGAGTCGGAATTTCCCAGCGCGGCCGGCGGCGGCATCGCGCCCCGCAGATCGTCGGCGTTCAGGCGTATGACCGCTATATCGGTCCAGGGGTCGCCACCGATCAGCTTCGCCCCGACCTTCCTTCCGTCGGACAGGGTGCAGGTCAGGCTCCGCGCCTTGCCCGCGACGTGGTAATTCGTAAGTACGTCGCCTTCCCTCGTGAATACGAAACCGCTTCCCGTGGCGGCCTCCCGGCGCCGGATGCCGGTCCCGTAAGATTCGTACACCGGCAGGATATGCACCAGCGCAGGATAAGTCTTCTCCTTGGCGCGCAGGACGGCGTCCTCGAGTGTCCGCGACGGGAGACCCGCCGCTTCCCTGCCCCCGCCGCCAGTCTCCCCCGCGACAACCCGGCCGCTCCAACAGCCGGCGGCGCCCGCCGCGGCCAGTACGGCGGCCAGCAGGGCGGCCGGGACCGGCGGCGCCACCCACGCCCCCGGCCCATGCCCGTCATGGTATCCGTTACGCATTCTGCCGGCCCTCGAGACGATGGCTTCCATCTTTCCGGGGAGTTCACGGCGGAGGGAATTTGACGGTCAGATCGCCCACCGGTCTGCCGTCGGTCTCGGCGATCCGGAAGAAGAAGCCGATGCGTTCGCTCCGGCCGCCGACCTTTATCAGGACGTCGTTCTCCCCCTTCTTCAGCCGGACTTCGGTGCTCTGTGCGTCCTTGTCCGGCCTCGACTCCGTGGCGTCCACCACCTTTTTCCCGTTGACGTACACGGAAATGATATCCCGGGCGCCGTACAGCAGCAACGCGCGTTTGGCCGAACCGCATTCGAACTTCGCGTATGCGTAAGCGCAGACACTTTCCGCCGCCTCCTCTCCGAAGAAGGACTTAAGGTCAACGTATCCATCCTGCCTGCCCCTGGGCGGCAAGTAAATCCGCCATGCGTACTCCCTGCCGTCACGCGTGAAGGTTTCGCCCATGTTGAATCCAGTCCGATCCTCCGGAATGTACTGGGCGTCCATTCCCGACCTGTCGCCCCGCGCCTTGAACGGACCTATCACATACCATCGGGTGAATGGAGGAGCATGGCGGCGGAAGAAGGCGAGCCGGCCGCCGACCGGCACGCGGCACTCGGTCATGAACGCCTCCACCTTCTGGACGGGCAGCGCGGCGCCGTCCTCGCGGTAGCGGTCCACAAGCATGTCCAGCACGGCCGGTACGTTCGGGCTGTCCGGGTTCTTGCGGACGAACCCCTCGAGTTCGGCCAACACGAGCCTTCTCTGCCCCTTTTCGTCCTTCCCGCGCGAGACTCCGTCCAGCACCTTCAGGAGGAATTGGAACCCCTCCCTCGTATCCGGTATCTCGTCCACCACCTCCCGCAGCCTCGCCGTCAGTTTTTCGGCCGTCGCGGGGTCTTCGGGCCGCGGCCGCCCGCGGAAGGAAAAAAGCGGCCCTTCCTTGCCTACTATGTGCCCGTTGAACAGTTGTCTGCCGGCGTCGCAGGCAAGGCTCTTGCGACCGGATGCCACGGGGGAATCCGCAAGCGAGAAGGCGCTGCCCTCAACCGCGCTTTTTTCCGGCAGGGCATCCTCAATCAGCACCTTCTCCTCTCCCCCGACAGTCCACGCGACGCGGTCCACCCAGAACCGCCCTCCGGACGCCGTAAAAGCAACCCCCCGCACATCGCACCGCTCCATATCGAGTTCCGAGACCCTTATTCTGATATCCACCCACTTCCCGGTCGCGGGCAGCTTACCCATGGGGAGGCGTTCGACGGTCCCGTGGCGTCCCCAGTCCACCCTGCTTTCACCCCAGTAGACACGCCTGTTCCATCCCTCTCCTTCGATGCAGAACTGAACCATGAACATGGATGGCGGAGCGGCGGGATCGAGGAACAGGCGGAACCTGAATTCCTTCCCGGCAAAGTCGTCCATTTCCTCTCTGGATACCCCAGCCTCGCGCGCCAGCCTCATGACCCGCTCCTCAGGATCGGAATCCTTCTTTTCGATCGAGTAGAGGCGTTTCAGCTCCCAGAGCGCCTTCGAGACGTTGTCGCTGGCCGGGTGCGCCCGGACGAATCCTTCGTACTCGTTGATCCTGCCCCTGGTCGCGTCCGGTCCGCGGTACTTCAGGGCGATGGTCTGGAGGAACTTCCACGCGACCGGATCATCGGGGATCAGATCTATAACCTTCCGGTACCTGGAGACGCGCCGGGGAGAGAGATCCAGGAAACTTATCACGCCGAGCCTGGCCGGGTTCATGGGCCGGGAGGAAACGCCGGCGCCCCACTCCATCAGTCCTTTCGGAGCGTCGCCGTCATTGTCGTAAATACATATGCCGAGCCCCATATCCCGGTGTTCGCCCGGCCGGTGGTGCGGGTTCTCACGGACTGACTCCCAAGGGACGGCGATCTCGTAGAGGATCGCGCGGGCATCCTCGTCGCGTGCCGCGCGGGCTTCGACTTTGAGCCGCCCGCCTCCTAGGCGCTTATGAATCGAGACGCCGCCCTCTCTGAGGGCGACACTGAAATCGAAAACCTCCGCGCGTTCGCCGCCCGGGCGCGACGCCGGTACGGACGACAGGACAATCCGCAAGCTGTCTCCCGATGCGTGATCGGCTCCGGGCGCAGGAGGCACTAAGACGTCGTCCTTTACAAGAACGGCCAAGTATATCTTTTTTACATCCCAGCTAACAGCCACCCTTGCGGAAATATCCTCAGGCCCTCCCCAAACCCGACCCGGTCCGGCGGGGACGTAGTCGGCGGAGGAGTTCAGCACGATCGGTTCGACAAAGGCGCTTTCGCCGGGGACCACATCCATCCGCGGGATTTCCTCGGCAAGGAAGGCCATGTGTCCCGGAGGGGCCAGGTCGGTCAGCGCCCTCCTCGCCTCGAGTATCGCTTTCGGAGGTGCTTTCGTATCGGCGGCAATCCGGCGCGCCCGCTCATCAGGCGATACCCCCCCGGACGTTCCGCAATATATCGCCAGCATGCCTTCGCGGGCTCCATACGCCAGCAGATCGCCGCGGAAGAACACCGGTACGATGGGCCGGGCGTGCTCGCCGCGGATGGCGGAACCCGTAAGTTCCCGCTCATACAGTATGGAGCCGTCCGAGGAACTGAATACGCGCAGCACCAGCGAATCGTCGCGCACAGCCAGAACCGGAAGCGCGCCACCGGATTGACCGGCCCACACGAAGTGTTCGCGCCTGAACCTATCGTCTCTGACCGTCCAGGTTGCCTTCGCACTGCCGCCGGGAGCGGCCTCCATCAGCGAAACCGAGCCCTCCTGAAAGGTCAGGAAATGGTTCCCGCCTGCCGGGATTGCCCATCCGCGATGCCGGAACACGGGCTTTCCGTCGGCCGCCCTGAAGGCCTCGAGAGCGAACGGGCCGTTCCTGTGACCCTCGCTGCCGGAGCTGATCAGGATGTCACCTGCGGGATCAAGACGGGCATCCCACCAGCCTGCGCCTTCCTTCTGGATGACCGGAGTTTCCCATATCCTTTCGCCCTTGAGCGCGTCGAAGAGGGCGAGGGTTCCTCCGCAGACCAGTGCGAGCCGGTTCGATCCGCGCAGGACGGAGGCCGCGCTGACGTGCCCCCTCAGCACCAGAGACTTCCGGTCTGCCAGCCGGCCGCTCGACGCCTCGTAGCAACTCCATATCAGTTCTGGATTATGCCGCGAGGCGGCATGGACCGCGATGGCCGCATCCTGGCGCGAGAGCATGGCGTATACTGGAGATTGATATTCGTCGTACCTTTCGGACCAGAGCGGCTTTCCGGAAGCGACATCCAGCGCCCTGACGTGGAAGCGGGATCGAAGCATGACGACCTTCTCGCCAATGTCCATCCAATACAGGACATCCTCCCAGCCAGAGGATGGGTTCATCCCCGATGCGTCCGGCGGGATCTCCCATGTCCATACGGCAAGTCCGGACAGCCGGTCAAAAAAGCGCAGAGAACGCGGCGCCAGAACCGCAACGAAGCGTTCGGACACCTGGATACCGGTGGCGCCCGGCCCGGCAAAACTCTTCCACAGGATGCGGCCTTCCTGGGACGGCTCGACGGCGTACAGCCAGCTGCCGGCCAGCGCGTAGATCGCCTCAGCCGGTCCGTCCGCCGGCCACCATGCGATGCGTTCCGCCGGACCGTCCCCCGCCTGCCATGCATACAGGGGGGCCGCCGAGAATCGGCTGGCGGGCGGCGGTACGTTCCTCCGGCCGGCGAGGCCGAGGGCAGCGCGGAGCGAATCGAGCACGGAGTCGCGCGAGGCCTCCCAGCGACCGGCCTCGGAAATCGCGGCCGGAAGGGAATTTTCTATTCCGCGCAGCCTCGCGGCGGCCTCCTCCAATCTCCCAGCCGCGGCCAGCATCCGCACCTCACCGACCGCGCACATCGCGCGGATCTCCGCCGATCCGCCGGCCGCCGCTCCGTCACGGTACATGCCGGCTGCGGCCGCGAACTCGCCCTTCTGTTCCAGCGCCAGCGCCGCAGCCACGGCAGTATGCGCCGATGGCCTCCCTTCGGCCCCCCCGAAGCAGACCGCCAGCCCTGGCGCCGATGCCAGGAACCTGTCGCGGAGCAGCAGCAGGTTCCCGCATATTCCGGCCCTCCCGTCCCACGGTGCGCTGTCCACAAGCTCGCCGGAAGCGACCGACAGTCGAAGCACACCGGATGGCGTCGGCAGATAAACGTAATCGCCGCCGATCGCTCCCGTCCCGCATATCTCCCCCTCCGGTGGTACGAATCTCCACAACTTCCTTCCGGTGCGTGCATCCACGGCAACGGCGCAATCGGTCGTGTACACCACTACATCATCCCTCGAACCAATCAGAGCCCTGCCCCAAGCGGAAGGCTCCTCCCACAACATCCGACCGCTCTTCCTGTCGAACGCCACGATACCGGGATGGTCAACGGGGGCCAGCGCGACGGTTTCGGCGGTCACTACGGGCGTGTTGCCGGCCGCCGGGCACGTCCTGAGGAAGGCTGCCCGGAGGCTCCAGTCCTTCAGACGCAGCCTCTGGTATGTCGAGACCCAGCGTATCTCCCCTGAGAAGGCGTCGGCAGCAACAAGGCCGGCCATTCCTGTTGGCGCGTAGACCGTTCCGTCCGACACGGCTGGCGGCCCCTCGTTAAACTCCATGTGGATGTATTCGTCCCCCAACCTGAATCCGCCCTCTCCGGTCCCGAGCGCCGTTTTCCATGCAGGATTGCCGGAGGCCGCGTCCAGACATATGAGGAAGTGCGCGGTATCCATGCCCTGCGGCCTGATGGCGGAGCAGTAGACGCGCCCGTAGGCGAAGGCCGGCTGGCCGGCGAATACAAGACCTTTCAACTCCGGGGACTCTTCGGTGCTCCACAGGAGCCGACCGCGCGCCGCGTCGTAGCAGCGGATCGCCACGGTCCGGCCGGCCAGCATCTTGGCGTATATCCGTCCCTCGCCCGCGCAGGGCGCGCAGATCGGGACGCCCGTGCGCCCCAGCGGGAACCCTGCTCCTTCCACCGGCAGGTCGTCTTTCCAGAGCGGTTCTCCCGTAGCCGGGTCGAGGCAGAATATATGGTGCATCCCGTGCCCGTAGATCCTGCCTTCGTATTCGATCAGACGCGCGGGGAAATGGCGGAATGGCGAGGGGCGGTCGAGTTCGCTGGCGATCTCCTCGACGGGCGCGATGGGCCATCGGTATATCCACCTGGCCGGCGCAAGCGGAGGGGAGGCTCCGCCGCTACATTCCCGGTCCTCGCCGGAGGATAGTCGCGCCGCACGTATCTCCCGGGACGCTGTCTGCCCGAGCGCGTCCTTCAGCCGCCCGGCATACTCGGCCCCCGACACCTCGCTCCCACCTACGGCGATCTGCTCTCCGGCAAGCTCACCCCCGAGCATTGCGATGGCCCTTTCCGCCTCCTCCCTCCGGCCCAGCCGTACCGCAGCATAGCCGTACTTGGCCCAGAGCATGGC
>JAOACM010000020.1 GCA_026417845.1 Planctomycetota bacterium
GCACCTCCCGCGCCCGCCGCGACGGCTCCGGAACATCGTACAGCTTGGCATATATCAGGGCGTTTTCGTAGCCGGTAAGAGCCCCGTCGGCCGACAGCATCTGCGGGACATACCCTATCTCGCGGCGAACCTCTGTTCCCCGGCGCGCCACGTCCATGCCGGCCACTCGAGCGGTCCCCGATGTCGGCGGCAGGAGGGTTACGAGCATTTTTATCGTGGTGCTCTTGCCTGCACCGTTCGGGCCGACCAGTCCGAACACCTCGCCCGCCTCCACCGACAGGTTTATCCCGTCCACGGCGACGGTGCGGCCGAAGGTTCTGGTCAGGTTCTCCGTCTCGACAAGGGCCATTGCGCACGGCTCCTGTTCCGCTTCCCCATCCGCCTGGATATCCATGCGGCTGCCCGGCCGGCCCGCCCCGCCATTCTCCGGTTCCCCATCCGCTTGAATATCCCGATTGCCAGGCTTCCCCGCCTGGCCGCCGCATCCGGCCTGCCTGCACGGAATTTGTCGGTCTCCGCAGGTAATTGTTTGTCGTGCCCATATATATTATTGGGGCGCAGCAGCATAGCGGTCTTACTTGCAGTAGCACCGTTGCTGCTCCGTTCGGACAAGCCACTCCAAATGGCAGCCACCACCCGAACGCGGGAAACGATTACCTTCACAGCCGCAAGCCCCAGCCCGCATCGCGCTCCCGGGAAACCCGGATCCTGAACGCTCGGCCAGAGCCGTGGCGCGGCCGGATGGGGCCGCCCTCGCGGGGAGACGCAGGGGATCGCCAGCCTACTCGTACCGCAGCGCCTCTATCGGATCCAGCCTGGCCGCGCGGCTGGCCGGATAGAACCCGAAGAATATCCCCACGCTGGCTGAGAATGCCAGCGCCACCAGAACGCTCAGAGGCTCGATCCGCGTCGCGTACTCCGTCGCGCGCTCAATGATCCTGGCCGCCCCGATGCCGGCCCCTACACCGAGCAGCCCCCCGATGCCGCTCATGACGACAGCCTCAACCAGAAACTGTCCCAGTATGTCGCGATCTTTCGCCCCTATCGCCTTCCGCACGCCGATCTCGCGCGTCCGCTCAGTGACCGCCACCAGCATTATGTTCATGATCCCTATACCGCCGACCAGCAGAGATATCCCGGCGATGCTGCCCAGCAGTATCGTGAAGGTCCTGCTGACGCTGGAGACAGTCTCTATCATCTCGGCCTGGTTGAAGATATGGAAGTCGTCCTGGGCCTCGTCCATGATGCGGTGCCTGGTCCGCAGCAGTTCCGTCGTCGCGGTCTGAACATCGGACAGGCTCGCCAGGTCGGCGCACTGGATGTCTATCTCCCGCAGGTAATCCAAGCCAAAAAGCTGCTTCATGGCTACCGTGTACGGGACGATCGCCTGATCGTCCGGATTGAACCATCCCTGGTCGCCCTTGGGCTTCAATACGCCTATGACCTGGAAATTGATGCCCTTTATCTTGATCGTCTCGCCGACCGGGTCGTCGTTTCCGAACAGGTTTTCAGCGGTGACGGGACCGAGGATTGCCACCCGCACGGCCCGCTCGACCTCCGCATCCGTGAACGGCCTGCCTCTGGCGACCTCGAAATTGCGCATCTCCAGGTAGGTAGGCGTCGTCCCCGTTACCTGACAGCGCGTGTTGCTCCCCATGTACTTGATCTGGGCCATGCCGCCGACAACCGGCGCCACCATGAACACGCCCGGAACGGACGAAGTGATGGCCAGGGCATCTTCCTCCTTCAGGTTCTGCTGCGTACCACTCACCACGCCGGCGAATGGACGGTTGCCGGGCCGGACGATAAGAAGATTGGTACCCATCGCCGTCATGCGCGCCAAGACCTGGTGCTGAGCGCCGGCGCCGACGGCGAGCATCGAGATGACAGCGCCGACGCCTATCACTATACCAAGCACCGCCAGGAAGGAGCGCAGCTTGTTGGCCAGCAGTCCCTTGAGGGCAACCTTGATTATCGTCCAGAACAGCATCGTTCCGCTCCGCACGAGACCGTGCGGCCTCCCCCTTACCATCCGCGCCGCGGAAGGAAGTGGAGCTGCGCGCCCGAGCCTCCAGTACCCCCCCGCCGGCGTACCGCCTACATCCTGCCTGAACCCCTTCCCGTCACGAAGCTTACGGCTCTGCGACCTGCACTTCGTAGCGGAAAGTTTTTGGACAGGCCCGGTTTTGTTGCACAAGGAACGTAACGCCTTGATGAGCAATGAGTTGCGATGCGACGCCTTGGCCATGGCGTTTGCGCACAACATATTGCTCTGCAAGGAGTTGCGACTTTAATTATGCAACAAAGCCCTTCCTGCCTGCCACCTGAGACGATGTGCCTGAAAATCCGCCCCGCCGGACAGGTTGCTCCAGCGCGTCCCCGAAGTGCGGAGGCGTTCGCAGCGCGCCATGCAATCCGCTTCTGTCCTTGCCAGACGCTCGAATCCCGCCCGGCCGGCGCCCGGAATGTGGAGCCTCCTGTGGCCACCGCGACCGCGCGTCACTCCTCCGCCACGATCCTGCCGTCCATCATCCTTATTCTGCGGCGGCACCGCCCGGCTACCCTCGGATCATGGGTGACGATCACTACCGTCCGCCCGCCCTCGTTGAGCGATACCAGGAGGCGGAGTATCTCCTCGCCGGTGGCGCTGTCCAGGTTCCCGGTTGGCTCGTCAGCCAGTATTATCGCCGGGTCGGTCACTATCGCCCGCGCTATGGCCACGCGCTGCCGCTGGCCTCCGGAGAGCCGGTTGGGGTCGTGGCGGGCCCGGTCGGACAGCCCCACCGCGGCGAGCGCCTTCTCGGCCCTCTCCCTGGCATCCCGCCTACCCGCGTACAGCAGCGGGAGCTCCACGTTCTCCAGCGCCGTCATCCTCGGCAGAAGATTGAACGTCTGAAAAACGAAGCCGATCCGGCGGTTCCTGATCTCGGCCAGGCGGTTCTTCGGCAGTTTCGACACGTCTTCCCCTTCCAGGATATATCTGCCGGAATCCGGCCTGTCGAGGCAGCCCAGGAGGTTCATCAGCGTGGACTTTCCACTGCCAGACGGACCGGTGACGGCCACCAGGTCGCCTGTTCCGATGGAGAGGCTCACGCCGTCCAGCGCCTTTATCTCCGCCTCGCCCATACGGTATGTCTTGACCAGCGATTCCGCGACTATCACCTCCGCCCGCCTCCGCCCATTATCCGCATCGCCCTCATCGGATCCATCTTGCGCTGGTCGCCACGCCATTTACTGTCGGCAGTTCCCTTCCTGACGATTACCCTCTCGCCCTCCGCGAGGCCCGAAATCACCTCGAACCGCGCACCGTCGCATATCCCGAGCTCGACCTCCCTGATCTCCGTAGCTTCCTTCCCCGGTTCGCCGGCAGTTTCACCCGGCGTTTCGACGTCTGCTTTCCGCCAGGTTCCGGCACCCGTCTCGGCCCCTCCCCGCGCTTTCCTCCGGCCTCCTTCCGCCTCCGCCCTCCGCCCAGCGGCTTCTATCGGGCCGGCCTTCGCCGTTTTCCCGCCCCCTCCATCGCTCTTCCCACCTTCTCCGCCGGATGCCAGCACCTCGACATACCGCTTCCCTTGTCTCCTCGAGACGGACCCGACCGGCACCAGCAGCGCGTCGTCCTTTTCGATCGCGACTATCTCCAGGTTGGCCGTCATCTCGGGCTTGAGCAGTTCCTTACGCCCGCCCACGATCTCTATCTTAACCTCGAAGGTCACCACATTGGATACGTTCGTGCCCCTGGTCGCTATCCTCGACACCTTCCCGAAAAACCTCGCCCCCGGATGCGCGTCAACGGTCACGACGACCTTCTGGCCGACCTCGACGACGCCTATGTTGCTTTCGTCCACGGAACCGAGGACGAATATCCTGGACATATCCGAGAGCGTCAGCACCGTCGTGCCTCCCCCGACGTTGGTGACGCCGGAGGAGATTATCTGGCCGGCCTGGACGTAGCGGGCCGCGACCACGCCGTCCATGGGCGCCACCACCGTCGTATCTTTGAGGCGCTGGCGGGCATCGTCCAGGCGTATCCTGTCGGACTCGACCTGCGACTCTGCCAGCCGTACCTCCTGCCGCCTCGCCTCGAGCGCCAGCTCCTGCGTCCTGATCTCCTCCAGCCTGACCCGCGCAGCCTCCAGCTCCGCCTCCGCCACGGCCGCCTCGGCCCTGGCCGCGTCGTACTCCTCGTCGGTCGTTATCCGCTCCTCGGTCGTCTTTTTGAGCCTGGCGGCCCTGGTCCGCGCCCGCTCCGCCCTCGCCTCCGCCGCCTTCAGTGCGGCCGCCGCCTTGCTCCTGTCGGTGGCTATGGCCGCCTCGGCCGTAGTGAGGTTCGCCTTCGCCTGAGCGAGCCTGGCTTCGGAGGCCGCCAGCGATACTTGCGCGAGCCGCACCGCGCGCATCTCGTCTACCGGATCCAGCTCGACGAGGACGTCACCCTTCTTCACTCTGTCGCTCACATCAAAGGGGAGCTTCGCTATCTCTCCGCTGGCCTTGCACTTGATATCCACATCCAGATTGGAGACGACCCTTCCCGTAGCCTGAATTGCCAGCCTTATCGGGCCGCGTTCGACCTTGGCCGTGGTCCAGTCTTTCCCCCCGCCCTCCACCTTCGGGGAATCCCCCCCGGTCGTGTACCTGCGATATCCCCACGCGCCTCCACCGGCGACCGCAGCGATACACAGGAGCCATACTGCGACCCTGGCGACTCTTCTCACGAAACCTTACCCCCTTCCAGGATTCCTGCGGACGCGCCCGGTCGCCCCGAGGTGTCGCGAAAGCCTCCACTGAACCGGAACTCGCGCGAGGTGGCCGCCGCCCCGGATCCGCCCCTGCTGCGGAGTCCCCGCGCAGGCAGGATGCGTCCAGAGGCCGGAAGGCAAGCAGGAACCAGACACTCCGACGAACCCGCTCGCGCGAATCCGGCAGACCCTCCATTTAACAGAGACCTGCGACGCCCCTCCCGCAACGATGGCCTGGCGCGCAAGTCTCCATCAGGCATCGGGTTGCGCCCGCAGAATTCGTGCATCAGTACCGCCCCGCCGTGCGGAACATCAATGCGCCACGGGCAGGACGATTCCCTCCATTATTATCTTCTGGCACAGGACGAACGCCGCGAGGGTCGGCAGCGCAGCCAGCGTGAGGGCTGCCATCCTCAGATAGATAGGAGCCCACTGGTTCATTTCGTACAGCCACACCATGAGCGTCCACATCTCCTGCTTCTGGCAGACCAGGAGCGCCCACATGAAAGAACTGTAGGCAGATACAAAGGAAGTCAGCGCGATGTAGGCCAGAACCGGCCTGGATACCGGCAGCGTTATCTGGAAGAAAATGCGCAATTCCCCGCAGCCGTCGAGCATCGCGGCCTCATACAGGTCCTTCGGTATCGTGTCGAAGAAGCCCTTGAGCAGGAAGATGGAGAACCCGTTGGCCATGCCCGGCAGTATCAGCGCCCAGTAGGTATTCAGCAGATCCATGTCGCGGAGGAGCAGGAAGCCCGGGATCATCGTCACCTCGGCCGGAAAGGCCATCGTGGCCAGGCAGAACAGAAGCACCTTGTTGGCGTAGGAGAGGTTGAAGCGGGACAGGGCGTAGGCGCACAGCGGGTTGACGGTGATGCTGGTAAGGATGGACGCCAGGACCAGGATGAGCGTATTGAGCAGGGAATCGCCGTGGAAGACGATGTGGTGGAGCACCTCGGTATAATTGCGCAGCGCGCAATGCAGCCGGAACCATCCCTTTGAGCCGAGAAACTCGATCCATTCGGCGCGCAGCAGCGGCGCGGAAACCTCGTCGAAGGATGCGAAGTCCGTCCCGTGCGCAGCGTTCAGCGCTTCCACCGTGCCGTACTTCGCGGCCATGGCGTCGCGGAAGCCGATCTCGGGCGAGACCACCGACAGGTCCTCGACCGGAACGAGCCGCCCGTCCCAGATCATCTCCTCCCAGTCCAGCCCGGCACGTCCGGCCCGGCGGTCGGGGACAGAAATCTCGTCGAAGGAGGCGTACCTCCGCGGGAACGGCGGCGCGCCGTGGGCGGCGTTCAACGCCTCGAGCGTGCCGTACTTATCCCTCAGATACTCCCGGTATTTCCGCGCCCCGTCCGCAACGATGATGTCCCTCAACGGCATCCGTTCGCGTACGAAACCTTCCCATAACTTCCGCAGCGCGGGCTGCGCCGGGGCGTGCGATGTCAGCGTCAGCGAATCGAATCCGCGGAAGGAGGGCCCAAGCTCGGCCGCGGCCTTCTTCTCGTCGCCCTCGAAGCGGGTCCGCGCGTAGTCCCTGAAGACCGCGTCCATGCTGTAAGGCGCGAGCATCCGGAGCGGCAGCGTCTCCTTGAACTCGAAGACCAGGCGCCACAATTCGCTGTCTTCCGGTTCCCAATCCCTGGAAAACCATCTTTCTGAAGGTATCGAGACCTGCCGCCATCCCGCGAAGTTGGCCTTCGCCATCTCCTGGTACCGATCCAGGTCGTTGCCGCACCTGCGCCGGACGAACTCCTGGTACGCCGCCCTCCCCTCGCCGATCAGATGCCAGCCCTGGAAGCACACCTGCATCCGCCGCCTGTCCATCGCGCCAAGGTACTCGATCCAGTCGCGCACGGCCGCCTCGGACCTCTGGAACTGGCTCCGGAATATCTCCCGCCGCGCCTTGATCGCCTCCTGCCGCACCGGCGTCATGGTTCCGCGCGGGGGTATCCCGGCGACGAACATGTCCATATCCTCGGCAACCTCGCCGACGCCGCGGTAGCGGGTCTGCGCCAGGCCGTTGAACAGGCCCATGCCGCCGTACTTCGTCTCGAGATATTTGGCGAACAGCACGTGGTCGTCGTACAGATACCTCGGCACCACCCGGTACTCACCGCTGTCCATCCCGCTCGTGATGCCGGTGGCCACCATCAGGAGGAATGGGTATATCATCGTGACGGAGCCGAGCGTCAGGAGCACGTAGAGCAGCGCTATGAGCAGGCGCATGCCAGGCGATCTGCGACCGGTTTTCGGCAATATCGGCATCGCCCCGTCCCCCCGCGGCCGGTCCCGCCCGCGCCGCCTTCCTCCTGCGCGCCCCCGTTCGGCTCCGGCCGCCGGCCCCTCCTGTCCGCCTGCGTCCTGCCGGCCGGACGCGCCCGGGGCCGGCAGCGCGCAGGCCGGAGCGCTAAGCCGCGGCGTCCCCTTCGCCGCGCGCCCGCGTGAACCTCGCCTCCTTCAGGAGCCTTATCTGCATCACCGTGAACCCGATCAGCATCGCTCCCATCACCCACGCCACCGCGGTCGCGTACCCGAAGCGCAGGTGGAGGAAGGCGTTGTACCATATCTCCAGACCCATCACATACGTCCGGTTGTTCAGGCCGCCTCCTGTGAACAGGAAGATGTTTTCCATGGCGTGAAAGGCGCCTATGAAGGCACCCAGCAGGGTTATCAGCAGCAGCGGCTTCAGGGCGGGCAGCGTCACGTGCCATATCTTCTGAAACGGTCCGGCCCCGTCCATGTCCGCCGCCTCGTAAAGCTCTTCGGGGATGCTCTTGAGCGCCGCAAGATATATGATGCTCCCGGCTCCAAGCCCGCTCCATATCCCGGGAACTATCACGCAGACCATCGCCAGCCGCGGATCCTGCAGCCACTTCAAAGGCGCGATATCGGTGCCGAACGTCCCGTCAATGAACTCCAGGATGGCATTGAGCAGGCCCGCCTGGCTCGGATCGTAGAACCACCGCCAGAGATACACCGTCACAAGGCCGCTTATGACCGCCGGCAGGTAATATATGACCCGGAAGGCCATCTTCAGGCGCGGCACCTCCGACAGCATTATCGCCAGGATCACAGGGGGGAAAAAGCCTAGCAGCAGCGAGAGCAGCACGTAGAGGATCGTGTTGAACAGCGACATCCAGAAATCGCTGTTGTGGAACATCTCTATGAAGTTGTCCAGCCAGACCCAGCGGCCTCCGCCGAGTATCCTGTAATCCTGGAAGGCCATTGCGGCGCCGCGGACCAGCGGGTAATACTGCCAGATCGCAATGGAGAGGATGGCTGCCGCCATGAAGGCCCAGGCAAGGGCGTGGAATTTCAGATTCCGGCTACCGACAAACCCTTCAGCCGCGGGCGGTCCGGTCCTCAGCGCCCTGACCACCCGGACGCCGCCCCAGACGAAGAGCGCAGCCACGGCGGCCACCACGAACCACCCGTATATGCGGTCGCGCCGCAGCCTTTCCTCGGGGATGCGCCCCAGCATGCGCTCATTGGTATCCCTGACGGCCCGCTCAAGAAGGCCGGCTATCTCCTCGCTGTCGGCGTCATCCTCGGGACTGCCGGACTCCAGGTTCGCCTTCAGCCGGGCATCGGGATCGGTCAGGATAGCCTCCAGCGGCTTCGCGATCTGCTGGTAGATGTGCTGGCAGTTCCTCCCGTAAGGCTCGGGCTTGCCGCGTTCGAACGCCTTGACGGCGGCCTCGCGCCACAGCCTGGGAATCTCGTCTATGTGGCTTTCGTAGCCGAATTCCCTCAGACGCGCCGGGTGGACGTACCTTGCATAGCCGCCCTCCACCATCACCCGCGTCTTGATGCGCCGCGCTTCAGAGGAATTCAGAAAGGAAATGTAACGCCATGCGGCGTCTATCCGCTTGGGGTCGCGGACCTGCGAGTTTATCCCGTACATGGGGCTGTTGAACTCCGCCCCGAAATCCCCGTCCGGCCCCAGCGGCAGGGGGGCGAGCCCGACCTGGTCGGGGGAATGCCACGTCCCCAGAATGAGAAACTCCCTGACGTACCACATCCGCATGGCGCACTTGCGGTTGCTGAAGTCCGCGCCGCCGTCGGTATCATTGCGGGCGATCGCCACCTCCCGGCTCCCGGACCTCTTGTAAGTGTTCAGAAGCTTCCGGTAGAACTTGAACGCACGCACGGCCTTCGGGTTGTCGAAGACAGCCCTCCAGTTCCCCTGCCCGTCCTCCTCGAGCACCTCGGAGCCGGATTGCCACAGGAAGTTCATGAAATGCCACGCGCCGGACGGCAACGCCAGTCCGTACACGCCCTCCTCAGGATCGGCTATCGCCATGCAGGCATCGTAAAGCTCCTGCCATGTGCCGGGAGGCTTTTCCGGATCGAGCCCGGCCGCCTTGAACATGTCCTTCCGGTACATCAGCGCCATGACCACCGTGTCGTTCGGCACCGTGTACACGTGCCGCTCACCCTCCGGCGACCTGGTGTATATTACCTTCCATACCCTGGGATGAATGTTGATCCGGCCGGGATTCCTTCCGATATCCTCCAGCTTCAGTTCCCGGGGCTCGATCAGCGTCGCCGGGTCGGGCGGGTCGCATTCGTCCCACAAAAGCGCCTCCGCCGCCGCTCTCGCCGCCGGCGGATCGGATGCCCCGGAGACCGGCCTCGGCCGCCAGTTCCTGCGGAACCATCCCTCCGGCGTCCGTTTGATCGCGCAGCGGTCCGCGTCGTAGAAAAACCGCACGTCGGGGATCTTTTCCCAGTCCGGAGGCAGCGACTCGCGGTGGAACCATTCCACGTAGAAATCATCCAGCGGTATCAGGAAACCCTGCCGCACGAACTGGTCGAGCGACCGGAAATTCACGAAAAGTATCTCGCCGGCGGTATCGCCGGCCATGGACATGAAAAGCGACGATTCGCCGGCGCGACCCTCGACCCTGATGGCGCTCCCCGTCCCGAAAGAGACATCCGGATTGCGGGCAAGGAAGGCATTCACGACGGCCTGATCGGCCTCCCCGCTTATGTCGCGGGGCGGGGAACGGGGATTTATCGGCCCGCTGAAATGGCTCACGCGCAGGACGACCTTGCCCTCAGCCTCGGCGGAACGCTCCGCCGGCGGCTCCCGCGACGCTATCGCCCACAGGAGAAGGACGAGCGTCGCCGCGAGGATGATCGTCAGACGCAGGTTCATCCCCAGGCGCCCCCGATCCCCAAGGTACCGGCCGCAACAGCCTCCTCCCCCTCCAAAGGCCGCCTGTGCAGACCGGAATGACATATCTTTGTTGATTCCCGCCGCCGTGGCAAGGAAAGGAACAGAGACGCGCATGAGCCGGGTGCATGGCCGTAAATGCGTGAATTTCCGGGCCATGAGGCGAGGGCCAGGCAGTTGCGACCTACGGCGCGGTAGCGCGGTCTGGGGAAAGAGATTTACGCTGGCGGCGAGGGTCCTTACCCCAGATTTTCAGAGATCCCTCATCCGCCGGGTGGCGTTTCCCGCGATTTTTACCCCAAGCGGCTTTCAGAGAGGGCCGGAGGCAGGCCTGCGCGTACTCCTCCGCGCCCGTCCGTCGCGTCCTCTCTGACGGCTGCGGACCAGCAGCGTAACCGGCTTGAGGGGCCGGGATGAAGAATCGCGCCGGGGTTGTCGGGATCCGCGGTGGGGTGGGCCAGCGATTCAGCGGCCAAGAGCCCCGGCCACCAGGTCGCCGACCTCGGATGTGGAATAGCCCATCCTGCCGGCCGCCAGGTCTTTGAGCTTATTGGCCGTGACGTGCATGACGGCCGCTTCGACGGCGCGGGCGGCCTTCGCCTCGCCGAGGTGGTCGAGCATCATGGCGCCCGCGCAGATGGCGGCCAGGGGGTTTATGACGTTTTTGCCGGTATACTTCGGCGCCGATCCCCCTATCGGCTCAAACATGCTGACGCCGCCCGGATTCAGGTTGCCCCCGGCGGCTATGCCCATTCCGCCCTGAATCATGGCGCCCAGATCGGTTATTATGTCGCCGAACATGTTGGGGGTGACGATCACGTCGAACCATTCGGGATTTTTGACGAACCACATGCAGGCGGCGTCCACATGGGCGTATTCCCGCTTTATGTCCGGGAAATCCTTCTCCCCAACTTCGTTGAAGACCCGCCACCACAGATCGCCGCACCAGGTAAGAACATTGGTCTTGGCGATGAGGTGAAGCGTCTTCTTCTTCGCGCGCCTGCGGGCCAGCTCGAATGCGAACCTCACGCACCGCTCCACGCCGAACCTGGTAGCCACCATTATCTGCGTGGCGACCTCGTTCGGCGTGCCTTTGTACTGAACGCCGCCCATTCCGCTGTAGAGGTCCTCGGTGTTCTCGCGAACGACCACGAAGTCTATGTCTTCCGGCCCTTTGCCGGCGAGCGGGCACTTGACGCCGGGGTACAGCTTTACCGGCCGGAGGTTTATGTACTGATCCAGCTCGAAGCGCAGTCTCAGCAGTATGCCCTTCTCGAGTATGCCCGGCGCGACGTCGGGGTGGCCGATGGCGCCGAGGTATATGGCGTCGAACTTCCGCAGTTCGCCGACGGCGCCGTCCGGGAGCGTCTCGCCGGTCCGCTTGTAGCGTTCGCCGCCGAAGTCGAACTCCTTCGTCTTGATCGCGAAACCGAACCTGGCCGCAGCCGCACGGATGACCTTCAATCCTTCGCGGATGACCTCCGGCCCCGTCCCGTCACCTGGAATTACCGCGATCCTGTATTCCCCGGCCATTTATCCGCCTCCCCTTCCCTCCTGCCGACACCAAGCCGTGTTCGCATCTTTCCGGCCGCCCATTTTCCGGAAAACCTGCGTAGGAACACGGGCGGCGCGGGAGATCGGAATTCTACGGTGGAGCGATCCGCAATCAAGCGATGTCACCGCGCCGGAGGAAACGAGGGCATCGCGGAAAGAACTCCCGCCTGCGCGGAGCAGACGGTATGGCCAGCGCATTAATCGTCAATGCTACGGACCCGGCGGTCTGTAGTTCGGGCAGGTCAGAAGCCGGCGATGCCGCGCGAAACCACGAGGAGGTAGTGGACGATGCAGCAGCCGAGCAGCCCGGCAAGGCCAAGCCCACGCATTGCCATCACCTTGTAAGGCGAAGACCAGCGTATCTCGCGGCCGGCCAGTCTGCCGATCAGCCAAGTGTCGAAATTCGCCGCCTCCGGAGCGGCTACGAACAGAAGCCCTGCGACGCCCATGAAGGCGAGGTTGAACCAGATCATGCCGCCGATGGGGACCGGGTCTCCGGTCATCGCGTCGCGGTTTTCGCCGAGCAGGGCATAGGATACCGCCGCGAAGGCAACCGCGGCCGCGACCACCGTCCATTTCAAATACTTGCGCCCGGGATGCAGCACCTCCACGGATATGGCCCTGATACGCCTGGAGGCGCTCTCCAGCCTGTGCCCGGCCAGTATTTCGGCGACCAGGTGGTCCAAGAGACTTTCCCGCGGTATAGCCTCCCGCATCAGGTCGGCCTGGCGCGCGAGGTCGTCGTGGAATCTGGCGCACTCCGGGCAAGCGGCCATGTGCCGGCGCACGTCCGCAACGCCGGCATCGTCCAGTTCGCCATCCAGCATCCGCGATATCGCGCGCCTGGCTCGCGAACACCTCATGTCAAGCGCCTCCGCCACCACTGTTCCCCTTCCCGCCGCCGGCGCCTTCCGTCTCCGCGGTCCCCCCTTCGTTTCGCCACGCCGTCCACGCGGCCGCGCTGCGGCCGGCCCTCCGCTCGCGGGAGATTCCCCGGGACGGCAGCCGGGGAAACGGTCAGGTTTTCTCCAGATAGCGCGCCAGCGCCTCTCTCAGCATCTCCTTCCCCCTCAGCAGCCGCTTGTCCACCGCGGCTACGGATATGTTCAGCATCTTCGCTATTTCCTCGTAGGACTTCCCGTCCACGTACTTCAGCATCAGCACCTCGCGGTATTCCGCCTTTATTTCCGTCAGAGCCTTCCGGATACCCTCGCGGCGCTCACGCCTCAGCATATCCTCGAGAGGCGTCTCGACTTCTCTCGTCCGCTCAATCTCCTCCTTGGCCTGGAGCGCCGCCAATCCCCGTTTCCGTCTCCTCAGCAGGTATATTGCCCTCAGCCTGGCTATTCCGTAGACCCACTGTCCGAATCGGGAAGGGTCGCGGAGTTTTCCCAGGCTGCGGTGCGCCTCGAGAAATGCCTCCTGCGCTACATCCCGCGCCGCACCTACCTCCCCCAGATACGAATACGCTGCCCCCACCACGGCGGGCAGGTACTTCTCCACAAGGGCCCTGAAGGCCTCGGCATCCCCGCCTTTCGCGCGCAGCACCAGCTCCCTATCCTGCACGCCTCCACTCCCTCGCCCGGGGATGGCCTGCGCCTCTTTTCCCGTCATAAGTCTTGGTGTCCTGAAACCCACGAAACCGGACAAGCAATGTTACCCGGCACACCGCCACGGGGGAAGCCGCCTCGCGACCTGGCTGTCACCGTGGCCCTTCCGGGAACAGAACCCGGACCTATATATTGTGCCATAAGGAAGCGACAAATACTACATATGCGCCAGAGTTGGGAGCGGAGGCAGGCACTATCGCAATTTTGTAGGGCGGGGTCGAACTGGGCAAGGGGGTCAGAGATCCTGATACTTTGGCCCGCCACCGCCCTCCGGGGGGGTCCACCGAAGGTTCTCGTAAGGGTCTTTTATATCGCAGGTCTTGCAATGCAGGCAATTACTGAAGTTGATTTTCAGACTGCCGCGGCCGCAGGAACCAGCCGGCTTATCGGAAGTTGATCCTCCGGCTTCCTTCTCCTCGGCCCACTCGTAGACAGAGGCGGGACAGAACCGGGTGCATGGACGCCCGAACTCCTCCCCGCACTTCGAGGCGCATATTTCCATATCCAGCACCTTGCAGTGCGGGGGCTGATCCTCGATGTGTTCCGTGCCCGACTTATACAGAGCTGTGAGCTTGTCGAACGTGAGCTTTCCGTCCGGCCTCAGTTCTGGCGGTCGCCCGTTGGCGCCAAGCCGGCGGAAATGCAAGTGATCCGGCTTTGCCTTCAGCTTGGCGACGAAGCCCCTGCCGCCGGTGAGCATCTGCGCGGCAAAGTGGATGTTGCCGACCAGGATGCCGCCAGAATATCCTTGCCGCCAGTTGCGCACCGCGTGCAGTTCGCGCCTGGCCCACGACAGCTCGAACAGATCGTCATACCTTCCCAGCGCCCGTTCTGAGAAATCTCCGCCCTTAAGACATTCAAACACCGCCTCGGCGGCGAGCATCCCGGATTTCATGGCCAGATGGATGCCCTTCAGGCGCTGGGAGTTTACCATACCGGCCGAATCGCCGACGATCAGGAAACCGTCGCCGTACAGCCGCGGCATGCCGAAGTAGCCGCCTTCAGGTATCGTCTTGGCTCCGGATGCGATCATCTGGCCGCCATCAAGAATGTTCCGCACGAAGGGATGGGTCTTCCACCTCTGAAATTCGCGGTGGATGTCCATCATGGGGTCAGAGTAATCCAGACCGACGACCAGACCGACGGCTGCCCTGTCTTCCGCTACCCCGTAGATGAATCCGCCGCCGAAAGTCCCAAGGTCGAGAGGGAAGCCAAGCGTATGCACGACCTTTCCGACCGGGAAACGACCTTTTGGAACTTCCCACAGTTCCTTGCAGCCGGTCGCGTATATCTGGGGGTTGCGGTCAGCCGACAGGTTCAGGCGTTCCACCAGCTGGCGCGTCAACGATCCGCGCGTCCCCTCCCCGAATATCGTCACCTTTGCTTCTATATCGGCGCCTGGCAGGTAGTTATCCTTGGGCTTGCCGTCTTTCCCGACTCCGGCGTCGCGGCAGCGGACGCCTTTTACACGATCCCCCTCGAAGAGTATCTCCCAGCCCGGGACGCCTTCCAGTATCTCGACGCCCTTTTCCTTCGCCCTTTCGGCCAGCCACTTCACAAGCCTGGAAAGGATGACGATGCGGCATCCGCGGTGCTTCATCGCCGGCGGCAGCAGGAATCCCGGCACGCGGAAAGCCGTATTGCCGCCCGCCAGAAAAACGAACGCCTCTTCCGATACCGGCACACCGGCCGGCAAGCCGCCTTCGTCCTTCCAACCGGGGACCAGCTCGTCCAGAGCGCGGGGGTCGAGCACCGCGCCCGAAAGGATGTGGGATCCGATGGCAAAACCTTTCTCAATAACCAGCACGGACGGCTTCTCAACTGCCTTCCCGCCGGATGCATTGTATTTTTCCACCAGGTTCATCAGGTGTAGCGCACAGGAGAGCGACGCGGGGCCTCCGCCTACCAGAAGAACGTCCACCTCAAGTTTTTCCCGCTCGACCGCAGCTCCGCTCATCGCCGCTCGACCTCCGCTCTTTCGCCTCTACATCGGCTTTGTTGCATAAAACATACCTTCCCACCTCAATCTGTCAATAAAGGGATGAAGTCCGACCGGCCAGGAGCCGAAATATATCCCATGGGAAACGGCCGACATGGGAGCGGGCGGTCCGCTCCCATGCGCCGTAACGTGGTGCCCGCAGGGGGGCATATAAGAGATATCGGCGAGCTGGAAGAGGTCGTCCCATGGGAAAAGTCCGCTACAAGGTCGGGAACTGGCGGGAATACAATCGCGCCCTCAAGAACAGGTATAACCTGAACCTCTGGATAAGCCCCGACGTCGTTGTGGGATGGCTGGCCGCGCCTGAGGGGAGGCGGTGGCGCGGCAGGCCGCGCATCTACAGCGATGCAGCCATCACGCTCTGCATGATGCTGCGGGTATTGTTCCGGTTGCCGTTGCGAGGGTGCGAGGGATTTGTCCGATCGTTGTTCGTGATGGTTGGTATTTCGGTGGATCGGATACCGGACTACACGACGATATGCCGGCGCGGTAGGGAGCTGGAGGTGGATTTGCCGAGCGCGAGGAGGGGAGGGGCGGTGGATGTGGCATTCGATTCGAGCGGGCTGAAGGTATGTGGGGAGGGGGAGTGGAAGGTAAGGGTGCATGGGAAGAGCCGGCGGAGGGGATGGAGGAAGATACACATAGGCGTTGATGTGGAGAGCGGGGAGATAGTGGCTGTGGAGGTGACGCGGGAAGGGGAGCACGATTCGAGGGTTGGGAGGCGGATGGTGGAGGATATAGTAAGGAGCGGGAGGAGGCTGAGGAACGGGTATGCAGATGGGAGCTACGATACTCGGAAGATGCGGGAGGCGATAGCAGAGGCAGGAGGGCGAGCCGTGATACCGCCGAGGCGGAACGCGAAGATATGGAAGAGGCATGGGGGGGCCGGGCCTCCTGATTCGAGGGACGAGGATTTGAGGTATATCCGGAAGTTTGGGAGGAGGAGATGGAGGGAGGCGATGGGATATGGGAAGAGGAATCTGGCTGAGAGCTGGGTATCGAGGTACAAGAGGGTTATTGGAGAGGATATGATGTCGCGGGGGAAGGAGAATCAGTGTGTGGAGGTCCGGATTGGCGCGGCGATACTGAACCGGATGGCGATGCTCGGCATGCCGGATTCGTACGCGGTGAAAGTCGTGTGACCGGTGGAGGGGACAAGGGGGCATTCCACCCACCCGCCCGATTTATGCAACAAAGCCCCAGCTTCCTATCATTCCTTCTCGGGCGCTTGCGGTTGACAATTTCCGGCCGAGGGCTAGAGTTATCGTTCGTAGCGAGTGCGTCTTCTGCGATGGCAATCTGATTGTGGCCGGAGCCCGCGCAGAGCGGAATGCTGAGTCAGCGGTGCGCCCGCCAGGGGGGCGCGGCTGGCCGGGGAGCGCAACTGTAGATGTGCAGGATTAACCAAGCCAACCCAAACTGGTCGTTGCGCGTTGCTTTGCCTGCCCACCGGCAGGGGAGAGATTCCGACAGAAATGCCGGCGCTCTCGGCGATTAGGACCATCTCCCCCGCGGTGCTCGCTACACTGGTCCAGTCATTGACAAGCTTTGGAGGAGTCGCTACGAACAGAAAGGTAGATCCGTTCGGTGGGGCAGGGAAAGGCCGCCAGGAGGATGGGAGGACGAGAGCCGGCTGAGCCTGCAAAGAGACGCGGAAGGGGTGCCAGGCAGGGAAGTCGATAAGAGTTTGCCCAGAAACCCGCCGCCGGGAAGTTTACGACCTTACGTTCCCTGCTCCGTGTCGGGAGGTTTGAGGGATAGGTTCTAAAGGTTCTAGTGTCCGAAACCTCCAGACAATGTTTACGGGCAACTTGCCCGCCAGTTATGGAGGTTTCCGGGCAGGCTTTGAGCGCCTATCCGGCAATCTCCGGCCAAATCTGAAGGGCTGCTGCGGAACCTTTGGATGCCGCAGGAGTTTCGGATGGGCTCTAAAGCCGGAATCCAGGATGGAACCGGGCGGATCGGGACACTGAAGCTCTACCGCCTGAGGGAAGAAAGGAAAGGACTTATACAAGTGGGATCGCTGCAGGAAAAACGGATGGCTTCCGCGGGATCGGCGGTAGATCTCATGGTGCGAATGATGATGCCCGAAGGTGCGGCGCGCAGGCCGGAAGAGAGAAGCGCCGACTCGTTGTCGAAAGAAGAGATCATCAGCATCCTGAGGCCTCCGGCCGAACTGCGCGAGATATTTGAGGCATGCAAATGCTTGCGGGCAGCAAGTACGATAGACGAGCTGGTGGTCGTTTCGTACGGCGGCGACGTGAATCGCCTTTTCGAAACCGCATACGAGCTCCCGGACGGAAGGCGCGTTGTCGAAGCCGTTACCGCGAAGGTCCGCAACGGCATTGTCGCCAATTACGTCGAACCGTACATGAGGCGCCGCGATCCGGACTGCATGCTGATCGGAGATGGTCTTCCTACGGACAAGGAGACGTTCCGCCAGAGGTTTGGCCGGGATTTTGATCCGTTGCGGCAGGAAACGTTCGCGTGGCTGAAGGCGCAATCCCTTCTGACTTACGGCTTCGTTGCCGGCAAACCGGGGATGGGCGTGGATGCCCTGGTGGTCGCCCCAAGCAACGCGGGTTTCTTCGCTCTGGGCCTCGCTTTGCTTCAGGGCATAATACCATTGAAGGAAATTCCTCAGACGTTCAATCCAAGGGCCGTAATCTACGTGGCGCCCGTGTTCAGGCACATCTATTTCGATGGCAAGCAGGTCGTCGTCCACAGGCGGAGCGAAACTCTGCATGAGATCTTCTCGTTCAACCTTTATCCGGGCCCGAGCGCGAAAAAGGGCATCTACGGTGTACTTCTGGAAGTCGGCGAGCGCGAAGGATGGGTAGCGCCTCATTGTTCGACCGTCCAGGTCGTAACTCCGTACGATAACGTCATGACGATCATGCATGAAGGCGCCAGCGGCGGCGGAAAGAGCGAGATGCTGGAACAGGCCCACAGAGAACCGGACGGACGGCTGCTGGTCGGAGAAAATCTCGTAACCGGCGAGCGTCTATATCTGGAGATACCCAGGAGCTGCGAGTTGCGGCCGGTCAACGACGACATGGCGATCTGTCACCCGTCTATCCAGAAGGAGCCTGGTAAGCTGACCTTG